>RFGE01000202.1 GCA_003696105.1 Deltaproteobacteria bacterium
ATCCACTGTACTCGAAGGCCGGCTCGTCGCACGCCGCTTTCGTTCGCGGCGCGGCGGGCGACGAGACGTCGGCCGCGCTCACCCCCTGGGCGCGCCGCCTCCGTCGCACGCGGCGCCACGGCAGGCGGCCATGCCGGCCATCGCCCGCGCACAACTCCATCAGCCGGCGAGGCGGCTAGCCACGTCGCGACGCGGTCGCCGTGATCTTGCAGACATGACCGCGCTCGCGGCCGCGTCATCGGTGGCACCCGGCTTGCTTGTACAGGGTGCGCTCCGCCGGGACCGGAGGAACACCATGTTCAGGATGCCGCCACACGCCGCCGCAATCGCCGTCGCCCTCGCCGCCTGCACGGCGACCGACCCGTACGAGGGCGAGGCAACGAAGTCCGACAGCGGCAAGGCCGACAGCAGCGCCGAGGCCGTCTTCGTCGACTTGGAGTTCGACGGCGAACTCGTGACCGATCACGTGTGGAGCGCGCGCAATGCGATCGAGGACCAGCTGCTCTACACCATCGGCCACCTCAACGGCGACCGGTCCGTCGGCCGGCTCGACCGGCTGGAGCTGTCGGACATCGCGACCGACGCCGTGGACGGCAGGACGCGCCTTCGCTATCACGCGCGGCTGCCCGTCGCGTGGGGCAAGCGCAGTCGCGTACCGGACACCTACACGCTGCGCCTTCCGCGCGACGTGAGCTACGCGGGTCAGACCGCGTTCACCGACAAATATAAGGAGACCTGCGTCGACGCCGGGGCCCACGACGTCACGCCGGGCAGCATGTGGTACTACTATCGTCCAGCGGCCTACCGCTGCCAGCTGGACGACGCCGACATCGTCGTCGCGGAGGCGACCGTGTCGCCGAGCCCGACCCAGACGACCGGCAAATATCCCGAGTACGATCGCGTGTGGGCCGACGGAGAGCTGCGCGTCGTCGCAATCTTCGGCAAGTACGAAGACGGCGCGACCACGGCGGCCGACGCAGGCATCAGCGCGTACAACCGATTCGTCGCGGCGATGCGCACCGAACTGGCCGGCGCGCACCTGGACACGACGGCGGCCGACATCCCGTCTGCCCCGGGAGTCGATCGGCCCGACATCGAGTTTCGCGCCACGCTCGACGACGGGCGCCGCGTCCACGTCGTCGCGCTCTTGGTCGACAACGTGCGCACGGCCGGCCCGGCGTTCGACGCGCGCTATGAGGCGCTGTCCGCAACGGCAGACCTCATCGCCTACAACGGCCACGCGGGGCTGGGCGCCAACATCCGCGCGCTCGCCCGCAAGGGCCGCTGGGTGCGCGGCCAGTACGTCATCGTATTCATGAACGGGTGCGACACGTTCGCGTACGTCGACTCGGCGCTCGCCGACGCACACGCCGCGGTCAACCCCGACGATCCGAAGGGAACGCGCTATCTCGACATCGTGACCAACGCGATGCCGTCGTACTTCTCGTCCATGTCGCAGGCGACTCTCGCGCTCGTGCGCGGTCTGCTCGCGTACGATGCCCCCCGAACCTACGAGAACATCTTCCGCGACATCGACCGCCACGAGGTCGTCCTCGTCACCGGCGAAGAGGACAACACGTTCGTGCCCGGCGGCGACGGCGGCGACGGCGACGCCGCCTGGACCGGGCTCGCCGCATCCGGGACGGTGACGGCCGGCCAGGAGGCCCGATTCGAGACCCCGCGCCTCGCGGCGGGGACGTACCGCTTCGACCTCACGGGCACCGGCGACGCCGACCTGTACGTACGCATCGGCTCGGCGCCGACGGTGACGGAGTGGGATTGTCGGCCGTACAAGTACAGCTCGAACGAGTCGTGCACGGTCGAACTGGCCGCGCCGGCCGTCATCCACGTGATGGTGCGCGGCTACGCGACCGAATCCGACTTCGAACTGGCCGGCTCGGCCGAGTGACCGGCCGAAGCCGGTCGTCACGGCCCGCGGCGTCGCCCGCCGCGGGCCGTTGTCGTCGACGCGAGCCGCGCCGCCCGACCCGTGGTCACGAGCGCCCGGCGGCCCGCACCGTCGCCCGCCCGCGCTCGACCCTTGGCGGGCAGCGCCGACGCGTCCTCCGGACGCGACTGCTACACGCGCTCGATGATCGTCGCGATCCCCATGCCGCCGCCGATGCACAGGGTGCACAGCGCCGTCGTGAGGTCGGCGCGCTCGAGTTCGTCGAGCGCCGTGCCGAGCAAGATCGCACCGGTCGCGCCGAGCGGGTGGCCGAGCGCGATCGCGCCGCCGTTGACGTTGACCTTTTCCGGGTCGATCCCGAGCTTGCGAATCGTCTGCAGCGGCACCGCGGCGAATGCCTCGTTGATCTCCCACAGATCGATGTCGTCGACCGTCATGCCCGCCTTGGCGAGAGCGCGTTCCGACGCCGGCGCGGGCGCCGTCAGCATGATGACCGGCTCGGCGCCAATGGTGGCCATCGCCCGGATCTTGGCCCGCGGCTTGAGCCCATGTGCGTCGCCGTACTCCTTGGAGCCGAGCAGCACGACGGCGGCGCCGTCGACGATGCCGGAACTGTTGCCCGCGGTGTGGACGTGATTGATCTTGTCGACCTGCGGGTAGCGCTTGAGCGCCAACTCGTCGAACGTCTCGCCGTTGGGGCCCATCGGCGCGGCGCCCATTTGCTCGAACGAGGGCTTGAGCTGTGCGAGCGCCTCCATCGTGGTGTCCGGCCGCGGGTGCTCGTCCTTGTCGAGCACGACGTTGCCCTCGGCGTCGCGAACCGGGAACAGCGACTTCGCAAACCGGTTCTCCTCGACCGCGCGCGCGGCCTTCTTCTGGCTCTGCAGGGCGAACGCGTCGACGTCCTCGCGCGTGAAGCCCTCGAGCGTGGCGATCAGGTCGGCCGAGATGCCCTGAGGAACCTGCGCGATCTTTTCGCGCAGGCGCATGTTGAGCCCGTCCATCATGGCGCCGTCGGACCCCATCGGCACGCGGGACATGGACTCCACGCCGCCACCGATGACGAGATCCTGAAACCCGGCCGCGATGCCCATCGCGGCGAAGTTGACCGCCTGCAGGCCCGATCCGCAGAACCGGTTGACGGTGCTGCCGCTGACCGTCTCCGGCCAGTCGGCGGCGAGAATCGCGTTGCGCGCGATGCACGCGCCCTGTTCCTTGACCTGGAACACGCAGCCGACGATGACGTCCTCGACGTCCTCCTTGACCAGGTTGTTGCGCTCGGCGAGATGGTTGAGCGCTTGCGCGAACAGCTCCTGCGGGTGGATTCCGCTGAGCTTGCCCTTGTTGGCCTTGCCGCGGCCGCGGGGGGTGCGCACGGCGTCGAAGATGTACACGTCTCGCATGACCGCCTCCGGTTGTGGATCTAGACGGCCGGGGTATAGCACAGACCGCGGACCGCCCGCGCGATCAATCCGGCCCGCACGGCCGCCGCGGCGCGCCGCGCCGTCGCCCGCGCGGCCCGAATCGCTCCCACGCGCGCAGCCGCCTCGGGTACCCTCGCGCGCCATGACGGCCGTCCTGTTCGCAAACCCCTCGGCTCAATCCGGCCGCGCGCGCAAGCTGGTGGACAAGGCGAGCGAATTGCTGTCGCGCGCGGGGATCGCGCACACCGTCCGGCACACCGCGCCGCACGGCGAGACCGTGGACCTCGTCCGCCGCGCGATCGACGAGGAGGGCGCGGACCTGGTCGTCTACCTCGGCGGCGACGGCACGTTCGCCGAGGTCGCCAAGGGCGTGCTGGCGTCGTCCCGATCGGGCGAGGTGCGCATCGGCATGTTGCCCACGGGCACGGCCAATGACCAGGGCAAGTCGCTCGGACTTGCGGCCGGCGCCGACGCATTGCCCCACAACGTGCGCGTCATCGCGGGCGGGCACGAGACGCGCCTGGACGTCGGCAAGGTCGAACGCCTCGACGAGACCGGCACGCCGACCTATACGGACTGGTTCTTCGACTCGTTCAGCGTCGGCTTCAGCGCCGACGTGTTGCACACGCGCAACATACACCGCGACGCAATCGCGCGCGTGCCGCTGCTGCGCGCGATCTACCGCGACCAACTCGTCTACGCCGGCGCGCTCGTGCGCCGCCTGCTCGATACGTACATCGCGGACGCCAAGTTCGCGGTCGACGCGTCGCTCGACGGCCGCGAAGTGCAGTTTGACTCGCTGCTCGACATCATCGTGAAGAACACGACGATCTATGGGGGCGAGTGGGTGCTCGATCCCACCGCCGAACACGATGACGGCGCGTTCGAGATCGTCCCGGTGGAGGGACGCCGCCACTTCACCTCGAAGCTGCTCGCCACGTACCGGCGCAGCCCGATCGACGAGCGCGCGCTGCGCGAGATCGGAATCGAGGGCGCGCGTCCGCGGCGCGCCGCACGGGTCGACCTGCGCGTGCGCCCGGCGACCGGGCGGCCGCTGCCGGCCGCGCAGATCGACGGCGAGGAAATGCCGTCCGGCGCGCGCTACCGCGTCGAGTGCCTGGCCCGCCGGCTGCGCGTCATCGCGCCGGCGGCGGCGCCCATATCGCGGTGAACGCTTCCGGCGCCGCCACGCCGAGTTCGCGCAGTTCGCCGGCGGCACGCAGGCGGCGCTCGTCTCCTTCCGCCCCGCCGAGCGCGCGACCGGCCGCAAACCGAGCGCACCACTCGAAGGGGCGCATTCCGAGCGCCGCGAACCGCTCCGCGACGCGCGCGTAACCGCGGGCGGCGCGCACCGCATGGCCCTCTGCCTCCGCAACGCCGGCGGCCAGCAGCGCAGCGTACGCCGCGGCGTAGGCCGGTCCTTCGCGGCGCAACGCGCGCGCGTCGGCGGCGACGCGTGCGGCCGCGGCTGCGCCACCGGCTGCGAGTGCGGCGCGCGCGCGCGCGAACCGCAAGTTGATCCGCGCGAACTGCGCGCGCAGAACGAGCGCGCGCCGCGCCGGCTCCCACGCATCCTCGACGGCAGCGAGCGCGGCGACCGCATCGCCCACGTACAGCTCCAGGTTGGCGCGCGCGAACGCCCCCATATAATGTTGCAAATAGAACGACTCATCCGGCCAATCGCGCAGCGCTTCCTCGAGGTGAAAGCGGGCCGCGGCTACATCGTCTCGTGCGAGCCACTGGGCGTTTCGGATCCCGAGCCGAAGGGTCGACGCCGAGTAGAGATCGCCGATCTCCTGTGCGTGGCGCAGACCGGCCGACAGCAACGCGTCCGCCGCGCGCAGTTCGCCGAGGTAGAACCGCGCCATCGAATTGAACTGCTGTGCGATCGAGATCTCACGCGCGACCCCGACGCACTCGTCGCGAAAAATGCCTTCCGCGCGCTCGGCCATGTCGAGGCCGGTGCGCCAGTCGCCCGGAAACACCGCCGCGCTCGCGCGCGCGATCGCCGCCAGACCGCGGACATAGCTGTCCCCCGTTTGCGCGGCCAGGTCTTCGACCGTGTGGACGCGGCGCGCGAGGCGGCTCGGCGGCGCGCCGCGCAGCGCGTCGTAGACCGCGTCCACTGTGAGCGCGCGGGCGACGCGCACCGGCTCGCCGGCCCGCAGGGCCTCGCGCGTGTGCAGCGCCTGAAACAGCGGCGTGAGTCGCGAGTCGATCGCGACGATGCCCATCGCACCGGTCCAGCATGCGTCGACCCGCAGCAGCTCGCGCGCGGACAACTCGTCGGCGCCGCGCCGCCGAAACCGCGAGCGCGGCCGCCACCGGCCGAGCAACGCTCTCGCCAGCGCGCGGCGCGAATAGGAGGGCAACTCGAGGCCGACGGCGGCCAGCACGTGCGACAGCGCGGCCAGTCCCGCGTCGACGCGGCCGCTGCGCAACAGCTGGTCGGCCGCGCGGCGCTGCAGCTCGAGGGCGTCGGTGTCGCCAGCCGGCGTACCCGCGACGGCCTCGAGGTAGGCGTCCGCCGCCTCCCCGGCGCGCCCCGCCGCCGCCAGCGCGTCGCCGAATTCCGCCCACAGCGCGCGGCGCTCGGCCGGCGATGGATCGAGATCGAGCGCGTCGCGGAACAGCGCCGCCGCGCGTGCAAACGCGAACGCCTCGCGCGCGCGCCGCGCCGCGCGCACGGTGTAGACGCGCGCCTTGTCGCGATATCCGGCGGCGCGCCAGTGCACCGCGAGCGCCTCGTCGTCGCGCGTCCCGCGCGCCTCGAGCGCCAGCGCCAGCGCCTCGTGTACGCCGGCGCGGACTTGACGCGCGAGCGAGCCGACCACGGCCGCGCGAACGGCATCGTGCACCGGCGCAATCTGGTCGCCGCGGCGGACGCCGCTGGTGCGCACCATCCGGGCTGCGCGCAGCGACGCGACCCGCTGCAGGTAGGCGGCAAAGTCCATCCCCGCCGCATGTGCGACGACGTGGTGCGCGACCGGCGCACCGGCGACCGACACGATCTCGAGGATGTGGCGAGCGCCGAGCGGCAGCGACGCAAGGCGCTCTTGAATGAGCGCGGCGAGATCGTGCGCCGCGCCGACGCCGCCGCCGGCGCGCGCGCGCCGCACCAGCTCCTCGACGAACAGCGGCAACCCGGCCGCGGCGGCCGCGATCGCATCGGCGTCGTCGGCCGCGCCGAGTCCGACCGCGAGAGTGCGCGCATCCTCCACCGGCAGTGGCTCGAGCGCGAGCACCACCGCGCCGTCGAGCGGCGGTTCGCTCGCCGCGTGGGCCGTCGCCAGCAGCAGCACCGGGGGCGGGCCGTCCTCCATCAACGCGCGCAGCAGGGCGCGGCTGTCGGCGTCGGCCCACTGCAGGTCCTCTACGACGAGCAGCGTCGGCGCCCGCCGCGCGATTTGCGCCACCAACTCGCGCAACGCCGCGAACAGCCGCGCCCGCTGCACGGTCGGGTCCGCCGGTCCGGCAACCTCGTCGGCCATGCGCGCGAACGCGGGCAACCGGCGTAGCACCGGAAACACGCGCGAAAGCAGCGCGGCGTCGCGCGGCGCCACCGCCGCGACCTCGGTCTCGGGCAGCGTCATCAGGTAGCGCGTGATCGCGTCCACCAGTTCGTCGGCCGCCTTGAACGGCACCGATTCGCGCTCGTAGCAGTGACCGCCCAGGACGATCGCGTCCTGCTCGGCGCGCCGCACCTGGCGCACGAACTCGCGCACCAGGGCGGACTTGCCGACGCCCGACTCGCCGGCCACGACCACCGCGGTCGCCGCGCCGCGCCCGCCCCGGTACACGTCCCACAGCCGCGCCAGCTCGCGCGCGCGCCCGACGAACAGCTCGTTGCTGTCGTCCGCCGCCGGGGCCGGCAGCTCCGCTCGAACGCCGAGGCGTCGCAACACCTCGCGCCCGGTCGGTCGCTGCGACGGTGCGACCCGCAACAGATCGACGCACAGCTCGTCGAGATCGGGCGGCACTCCCCGCACGAGCACCGACGGCGGCGGCGGCTCCCGGTGCTGCTTGTCCATCATGACCTGCGTGCTCGTGCCGGAAAACGGCAGCACGTGCGTGAGCGCCTGGTACAGCAGCGTTCCCACGGCGTACCAGTCGGCCGCCGGCCCGGCCGTGCGGCCGCGCGCCTGTTCCGGCGCCATGTAGTCCGGCGTGCCGACCGTCCACCCCGGCTCCAAGTCGGGATCGCCCGTGACGGCCGACACGAACCCGAAGTCGAGCAACACGACGCGGCCGTTCGGTTCGACGAGGATGTTGGACGGCTTGATGTCGCGGTGGACCTTGCCCGCGTCGTGGACGGCGATCAGCGCGCGCGCCAGCTGCGCGAGCGCGTCGCGCAACCGCTCCTCGTCGAACGTGGTGCCGGCGCGGCGCGGCCGCACCCACTCGAGGAAGTCGACGCCGTCGACCAACTCCATGCTGAACGCCCAGCGGCCGTCACTCTCGACCAGTTCGCCGAGTTGAACGAGGTTTGGGTGGCGCAGCGCCTGGATCGCGCGGAACTCGTTTTTGAACCGCACGAGCAGGTAGGGGTCGTCGGTGCGCAGCGTCTTGACGGCCACGCGCGCGCCGGTCTCGCGATCGATCGCCTCGTGGACGACGCCGACCGCGCCGGCCCCCAGGCGCCGGACGACCTCGAAGCGCTGCTGCACGCCCCGATCGTAACGGGGATTGCGGAAAGTGGCCGTGAGGACCGTCGTCTGACGCGCCATGTTATCGAAATGACACACCCGATCGCGCGGCCCGCGCGCCCCAGAACCCGCGGGCGAGTGATAAAACGCGCGCATGGAATTCGGTTCGCCCCTCGACCCGCACCTCACCGACCCCACCGAAGAGCACGCGATGTTGCGGCAGACGGTGCGGGACTTCGTCCGCAAGGAGGTCGAGCCGCAGGCCGAGGAGCACGACCGCGCCGGGGAGTTGAACGTCCCTCTGCTGCGCTCGCTCGGCGAACTCGGCCTGCTCGGCGTCACCGTGCCCGACGCCGATGGCGGCGCCGGCATGGACGCGACCGCCGCGGTGATCTGCCACGAGGAACTCGCGTGGTCCGACCCCGGCTTCACGCTGGCCTACCTGAGCCACGCGCTGTTGTTCGTCAACAACTTCTACTGGGCATCCAGCGCCGATCAGCGGCGCCGCTACCTGCCGCGCGTGCTGTCGGGAGAATGGATCGGCGCGATGGGGATGACCGAGCCGGCCGTCGGCACCGACGTGCTCAACATGCAGACCACCGCCGTCAAGCGCGGCGACCGCTACCTGCTCAACGGGCGCAAGATGTTCATCACGAACGGCAACGAGGCCGACGTGTTCATCATCTACGCCAAGGTCGACGGGCGCATCACGACGTTCGTCGTCGAGCGCAGCTTCGACGGGTTCAGCACGGGGCCGAAGATTCCAAAGATGGGGATGCGCGCGTCCACCATGTGCGAACTCATCCTCGAGGACGTCGAGGTGCCCGCCGACAACCTCCTCGGCACCGAGGGCGGCGGCATCACAAACATGATGCGCAATCTGGAGATCGAGCGGCTCGGGCTGGCCGCGATCAGTCTCGGCATCGCGAACCGCTGCCTGCACGTGATGGCCCACTACGCGGTGGAGCGCCACGCGTTCGGCGTCCCGATCGCCGAGCACGGCCAGATCCAGCGCCACATCGGCGAGGCCTACGCCAAGACGCAGGCGATCCGCGCCCTGCTGTACGGCGTGGCCGCGACCGTGTCACCGCACCGGCGCAATCGACTCGGCACCGACGCCGTCAAGCTGTTTGCGAGCACCGCCGCCAAGCAGATCGCGGATTCGGCGGTGCAGGTGCTCGGGGGCTACGGCTACTGCGCCGAGTACCGGGTCGAGCAGTTCCTGCGCGACGCCAAGCTGCTCGAGATCGGCGGCGGCACGATCGAGGCGCACCAAAAGAACATCGTCCGCGATCTCGTCAAGCTCGTGCGCGCATGACGGTCCGCCGTGCGAGGCGGCGACAGCGGCGCGGTGCCGCCGGCCCGCGGCCGGCGACATCGGTCCGCCGCGGCCGGCGAGCCCGCGCCTCGCCGCGGCCGCTCGTCAGCCTTTGAGCCAGCGCTCGAACGCCTTGTAGTTCCACGGCCGGCCGAGGAAGTCGCGGATCAACTCCGCGGCGTCCTTCGACCCGCCCGGCGCGAGAACGCGGTCCCGATAGCGATGCGTCCACTCCTTGTTGAGCAACCCGTGTTTCGCGAACGGGCTGAACAGGTCCTTGGCGAGCACGAGCGACCACATATACGTGTAGTAGCTGGCCGGGTAGCCGACGATCTGCCCGATCTGCATGTAGCGGTTGGTGCCCGGCACGTACGCAAACGGCGTGTACTTCTCCATCAGCTCCCGGTTGAGCGCGTCCATGTCGAGCTTGTCCGGGTCGCGCCGGTAAAACTCGAGCACCATCGCCGCGTAGTACATCTGGTACACAGTGCTGATCCCGCGACCGAACTCGTCGGCCTTGTTCATCCGGTCGACCAGCTCCTTCGGAATGGTCTCGCCCGTGTCCGGGTTCTTGGCGAAGCGCGACAGCACCTCGTAATTGCGCGCCCACTCCTCGAAGATCTGGGACGGCGCCTCGACGAAGTCGCGCTCGACCTCGCCGAGCGTCATCCATTCGCGCTGGCCCTTGAAGATGTGGTGCATCAGGTGACCGAACTCGTGGAACATCGTCTCGACGTCGTCTTGCTCCATGAACGTCTTAGGGAAGTTGCACACGAGCGCCCCCTCGGGCAGCGACTTGCCCTTGACGCCCGGCGACAGCGGAAACTGCGCCGCGTGCGAGTACTTGCCGTCGCGCGGGTGCATGTCGAGGAAGATCCGCCCAATCTTTTCGCCGCCGCGCATCACGTCGTACACGTCGACGTCCTCGTGCCACGTGCGCGGGTCTTCGACCGGAACGTACGACACGTCGAAGATCTCGCCGGTGACCGCCAACAGCCCATCCCGGACCGCCTCGTACGGGTAGTACTGCCGCACCGCTTGCGCGTCGTAGTCGTACTTCTCGGCCTTGATCAGGTTCTCGTAGTAGGTCTTGTCCCAGTCGGCGACCGCCTTGGCCTTCGGGTCGTCCTTGCGCTTGCGCGCCAGCAGCGCACGGTAGTCGCGGCGAGCGCGCGACCGCGCCAGTCGCCACACGCGGTCGATGAATCGGGCCGCGTTGTCGCCGGACTTCATCATCTTGTCCTCGATGTAGTAGTCCGCGAAGTCCTTGTAGCCGAGCAGGTGCGCCTTCTCCCAGCGCAGCTTGAGGATGGTCCTCAGCACGTCCTTGTGCTGGTCTCCACGGGAACGAGCCGCGAGGTAGATGCGCCGCCGCACGTCCTCGCTCTTGGCGTACGTGGCGACCGGGAAGTAGTCCGGGTAGCGCGTGGTGATCGTGATCTTGCCGTCCTTGCCCGGCGGGTGGTCGTCGATCCAGTCCTGCGGTAGCCCCGCGAGATCGTCGACGCTGTCGACCGTGATCGACCGGACGTCGTCGTTGAGCGCGGTGTTGAACTTCTGCGCCGCGGCGATGATTTGCTCGTCGAGTTCCTTCAGGCGCGCGCGGGTCTGCGGATCCTTGTCGACGCCGGCGCGCCGGAAGTCGCGCAGCGTGTGGTCGACCACGCGCTTGGCCAGCGGATCGAACCCCGACGTGTCGAGCGCGGCGATCGCGTCGTACAGGTCGCGGTTGAGACTGATCTCGGTCTGGAACGCGGCGCACTCCTGCTCGCACTGCGCCGCCGCCGACCGGATTTGCGGGTCCGGGTGCACGTTGCGCCACAGAAGCGCCATGCCCCACGACGTCTCCAGATGCATGATCATCTCGTCGTAGGGCACGAGCGTGTTGGCCAGCGTGCGGTCGCCGTCGACCGCGAGGATCGCGTCGAGCGTCTGGCGAGCTCGGTTGAGCCCGGCGCGACACTCGGTCAAGAACTGCGCCGACGGATCCGGCGCCGGCGCGGCCTCGGCGGGCTCGGCGGGCGCCGGCGCGGCTTCGGGAGCCGGCTCCGCCGGCGGCTGTGGCGCGGCGGCGGCGGCCGGCGTCGGCGAGACCGGGGTGTCCTGTTTCGGGCACGCCGCGAGCGCGAGCGCGGCGATCGACAGCAGAGTGCAGCGAGTCATGGGCCGCGTTTACCACAGCCGCGCTCGACAAGCACTCGCGGAGGCCGGCCGCCGAGACCGCGCGCCGCCGAGACCGCGCGTTTGTTCGCCCGGTCGAGTCTCCTCGCCGCGAAGCGCGCGCGGCGACCCGTGGTAGGGTGAGCCCGCCGTGAACGACGCAACCAAGGACAAGCTCACGCGCAAGGAGGCCAAGGAGCGGACGCGCCAGCGCCTGATCGACGCCGTGCTCGAGCACGTTCGCAAAAACGGCCTCACCGGCCTCACCACGGGGCGCGTCGCCGACCGCGCGGGCATCGCGCAGTCGAGCTTCTACGTCCACTTCAGCGACATGGACGACGCACTGCGCGCCGCCGCCGACCAAGCCGGCGAGCAGATCCGCGCGCTCATCCGCGACGCGCGCCAGCGCGTCGACTTTTCGGACCCCGAGGCGGCGCTGCACGCGGCCTACCAAGGCGCCCTGCGCGCGCTCGTCGACGAGCCGGAGTTCACCGAACTGTTGCTGTCGCACCGGCGCGACCGCAACTCGCCGCTCGCCGCGGCGCTTCGCCGCGTGTTGCAAGAGGCGCGCGACGACCTCGCCCAGGACCTCGCGCGCGCCGGCTACGCCGACTGGTTCGCGCGCGACATCGATGTGTACGCCGACCTCATGGTCGGCATGACGTTGAGCGCCGCCGAGGCCGTCCTCGACCGCCGCGTGCGCGATCAGGAGCGGCTGCTGCGCGCGCTGGCCGCCACGACCCGCGCCCTCCTCGCGAGCGCCCGCCCGCCCCGCGGCTGAGCAGACGCCCCCCGATCGATGCGCGCGTTGCAGAGGGGGGTTGGGCGGGTCTACCGAACGCAAAACTCGAGTTGGTGCGGCGCGAGGCCGAGCGGCGCGGTATCGAACTTGCGCTCGTGCTCGCTATCCTCCACGCGATCGTGTCCATCGTTGCAGCAGCTACCCCGTATCGGTCACGAACGGTGCGGGCGCCGCTGGGCGGGGTCGCGATCGTGACGGCGACGCCGTGAGTGCGATCGCGTTCATCCCCGTAACCGAAGCCCGATATTTGGTTGCCACTGCGATTCGTCGCCGTGTAACGCGCGTCAACGTTGTGCACCGCCGGCGAAACCTGGTCTAATGAGCGCCGTGCAGTATGTACGCGTTGGTTGTATTCGCTCCCCCATTCTCCTGGCCGCGGTCGCCGGCAGCTTCCTCGCGGCGTGCGACAGCTCGGACGCGGCGGACACCGCGGACGCGGGCGGCGTCGGCCCGGGAGACGTCTGTCCCGTGTTGCCGCCGGCGACCGGCACCCTGTCGACCGGCATGGGCGAGGTCACGTTCTCCAACACCAACTCGTGGTCCATGGTCTTCGACGGCGATCTGATCACCATCGTCGCCTTCGACCTGCGGACCGGCCCGGAGTGCGGCCTCACACTCCGGGCGGACGGCACGGGCACGGGTCCCCTCACGGGAACGCTGTTGTCGTTCGACGGGCGCGGGTGTCCGGGCATTGCGGACCCGGCCCGACAGTTGTTCTCGTGGGACGCTCCCGCGCCGATTGCGTCCCAGATCGTGGTCGACGCGACCTATCAGTACGATCTGCCGCACACCGGCCCCGACTTCCAGTGCTGGCGCGGGACCGTGACCGCCACCATTTCCGATCGGGTCGTCACCGTCGACGGCAGCGTCTCCCTCGATCTGAGCGGTACCTTCCGCTTCGAGGGCGACATGGTCGCCCGCGCGTTCTGACGAGCGCCCGGAGCTGCTCGCTACACCGCGTCGGACACGCTCGACAGTTCGAACGACGACACGCGCAGCGCCGGGACGGACACGGTGTTCGACGCCCACGACCGCGGGGACACTCGCCGGCTCGCCGACATCGCCTCGACGTTCTTGAGCACCGCGACGGGGCTGTCGTTCCAGCGGAAGTTGGTGAGCGGGCGGACGATCTCGCCGTTTTCGATCCAGAACACGCCGTCGCGGGTGAGCCCGGTGTACAGCATGGTGCGCGGATCGACGCTGCGGATGTACCACAGCGACGTGATCAGCACACCGCGGCGGGTCGACCGCACCAGGTCGGCGGTCGTCCCCTCGCCGCCGCGCATGAGGATGTTCGACGGCGGCGGCACCGGCTCGCGGCCGGTCTTGGCCGCCCAGAAGCGCGAGCACGCCAGTTCCGACACGACGCCGCGCTCGATCCACGCGCGTCGGACCTGCGGCAAGCCCTCGGCGCCCCACGGCCGGCCCGGGACCTCGGCGTCGGCCGGGTTCGACTCGATCGACACGACGTCTGGAAACAGCCGGTCGCCGAGCCGGTTGCCGCCGCCCGGCCTGGAAAAGAAGCTCCGGCCCTCATCGGCGCTGCGCGCGTCCATGCCGTAGACGAACAGGCTCACGAGGTTCGCCACGCACGCCGGCTCGAGGATCGCGACGTAGCGTCCGGGCGCAAGCGGCTGCGGCTTGGCCGACCGCACGGCCTTGTCGATCGCCACGCGCGAGGCGTCCGCGAACCGGATCTCGCCGGCATCGAGGCCAGTGTCGGACGCCCACCCCGACCCGGTTCCGTCCGGCGTGCGCACGGTCTGCGAAAAGTGCGCCGCGGTCGCGCGATGAAAGCCGAAGAGCCCGCGCGAGTTGCCGATCGCGGTCGCCTCGGCGGACGCGGTCGCGAAACCCGCCGCCACCAGGCCTGCATCCACCGCCGCGCGGATGCAGGTCGCCACGCCCTGCGCGATCTGCTCGGCGCCGCGGTCGACGACCGAGTCGCGGAACGCATGAGGAATGTCGACATACGGCTGCGGCCCGAGCGCCGGCATGTGCTCCGGGTCCTCGGGGGCGAGCCGCGCGATCTCCTCGGACGCGCGGACGGCGCGCTCGATCGACGCCGCGTCGGTCTGGTTGACGCGGAAACTGCCCGACCGCTTGCCGAACGTGCTCGTCACCGAGACGGTCAGATCGGCTGCGTTGCCGCTGGTGGACGGCGCGTTGCGCGCGTAGCGCAGATGGGTGGTCTCGCCGGCCGATACGTCGCAGTGCACCTCGTCGGCCTTGCTTGCGGCGACGACCGCATCGATGATTTGTTTCGCTTGCTGTTTGGTGATCACGGGATTCCCTCGCGCACCGGGCGTCACACGGACCGCCCTGTATTGATCACGTCGATGTTGCGAAAGCGTGCCGGCGGACAACCGTGGCTGACCGCGTTCGATTGGCTCGGCTCGCCCTTGCCGTCGTAGAACGATCCTCCGACGTAGTACTCGTCGGCGCTGCAGATCGCGTCGCACGCGCGCCAAAAATCGGGAGTGCGCGACTGGTAGGCGACGTCCTTGACCATTCCGGTAATCTTGCCGCCCTCGACCTTCCAGAACGTCTGACCGCCGAACTGGAAGTTGTAGCGCTGATGGTCGATGCTGTAGCTGCCGCGTCCCTTGATGAGAATCGCGCGATCGGTCCCGGCGATCAGCTGGGCGAGGGTGAGCGGCTTGTCGCCGGGCAGGAGGTTGACGTTGGGCATGCGCTGAAACGGCACGTCCTTCCACGACTGCGCATACGAGCACGCGTATCCGCGCTTGCGGCCGATCCAATGCGCCTGGTCCCGCGTGATCTGATAGTCGACGAACACCCCGTTTTTCACGAGGTCCCACTCGGTCGTCTTGTCCCCGTCGTCGTCGTAGCCGCAGGTCGCAAGCGAACCGACGGAGGTCTTGTCGGCGCGAAAGTTGACGATTTCGCTGCCGAACTGAAACGTGCCGAGCTTGTCCGGCGTCAGGAAACTCGTGCCGGCGAAGTTCGCCTCCATCCCGAGCGCCCGGTCCAACTCCGTCGGATGGCCGACGGACTCGTGGATGGTGAGCCACAGGTGCGTCGGGTGCAAAATAAGGTCCCACTTGCCCGGTTCGACCGACGGCGCCGTGTGCTTGGCGACGACATCTTCCGCCGCTTGCCGCGCGTCGTCCAGCCACGGATAGGTCTCGATGTACTCGTAGCCGCGCCCCTGCGGGTCCGTGTACGAGTTGCGCGTCTCGAATCCACCGCGCCTGCGATCGACCGACGTCACGGTGAATCCCGGGTTGTTGCGGTGCAGCGTCTGCTCGATGTACGAGCCCTCCGTGGATGCGAAGAACTTGTGCTCGCGCACGAACGCCATCCACGAACTGCAGTAGTCCACGCCGTCGAGCGCGAGCGCCTGCGCGTTGATCGACAGCAGCGCGTCGATCTTGTCCTGCAGCGACACGGAAAACGGGTCCTTTTCAATCGGCGTGTTCCACACGTCGACGTAGGTGCCGACCGGCGCGAGCTGCACCGGCTCGCGCTGCAGCGCGGAGTTGGCCTTGGCGATCGCCACGGCGCGGCGCGCGACCCGCGCGATCTCGTCGCGGTCGATGCGATGGCTCGCGGCGAAGCCCCAGGTTCCGGAGGCGATGACGCGCACGCCGAACCCCCGGTCCTCGCCGTCGCGAACATCGGTGACCCGCTGCTCCCGCGTCCGGATCGACTGCGTGCGATAGTCGGCGATGCGGATGTCGGCGTACGTCGCGCCGGCGGACCGCGCCGCGTCGAGCGCAACGTCGGCGAGGGCGCGCAGCGAGGGATCCGAAAACGACACGTCCGTCCGCGGTGGAGCCGCCGGCGACCGCGGTGCCGACCCGCCGCATCCGTACAGCAGCGCGGCCGAACCGGTCGCCGCCGTCACCTGCAAGAACTGTCGACGCTTCATCCGGCGACCGTAGAAACGCGCGCGCGCCAAGTCAAACCGCAATCCGGCGCGGCCAGCGGCTGCCAGAAGCTGCGAGGCGTCGCGCCCGGGCCACGCCCGGTCCGGTCGCTCAGCGTACTTCGATCTGCGCGTCCTCGATCGCCGCCATCTCCTTGGCCTGGCCGTACGGGCTGAGCAGACGCAGGTCGCGCAGCAACGCGCGCAGTTCGTCGCTGACGTGGTCGAACTGCACGCCGAAGCCCCCGCGCGCGTCCCCGGCGAAATGCACCGGACGGCCGATCGCTCGGCAGACGCCGCGCCGCGACGTGAACGTCAGCCATACGCGCTGATCGTGCGTCGGACAGCGGTCGCACATCACGAACATGCCGCCGGCCGACAGGTCGGCGATGCCGGCGTCGGCCTCCGTCCAGATGATGTTGCCGTCGCGGTAGGTGAGCACGGCGCGAACGCCGACGGCGATGCGCTCGTCGTACCGCCGGTCGGGGATCGACCCTTCGAACACGTCTGCATGGGGCATAGGCATGGGGCAGAACCGCGCCCGGCACGCACGGCGAACAAATGCACGAGCGGGGCCAACTTTCGATCTCTCCCGCCGATCGCCGCGTCCGGCTCTGCCGGACGTGGTGTCGCGCAGTTGGGCGCCGGGATCGCTCGCGGTCGCGGCCGGCCGACGGTGTGAGCGCGCTTACCCGCGATGCAAACAGTCTCCACGTGCGGGGAGCGCGGCCCCGCTGCAGGCAGCGGGCAGTGACGCGAGGCCCCCCGGCCTCCACTGGACGCCGCCGGCCTCGGCCGACCCGGCCGCCGTCAGTAATAGAACGCAGCGCCGAGCAACAGCCCGTACAGATGGTCGGTCGCACCGTCGGCGACATGCGTGTCACCCGGCTCGGCCGCAAAGGTCAGCGCGAACCGGTCGTAGCGAACCGACGCGCGCGCCTCGAGGTGCGGCGCGACGGGCACGGCGACACCGGCATGCGCCGCCGCACCGAATGCGCTCGCGCCGCGGAAGCGCGCCGCCGTCGGACCGGCGTCCACCACCCAGAGCCCGGCGACGCCTCCGAACAGGGCCACGCCGCCGACGTCGGCGCGCCCGTCGACAGCGAATTCGACGAACTTGTAGCCCGCCGACGGCGCCTCGTCCGCAGGCAGCGCCGCCGGGTCGAACGACACGTCGATCTGGCCGTAGGCCGCACCGACGCCAACCGTCGCGCCGCTCACGCGCGTGCGATACCGCGCGCCGGCCGCAAATTGAGTCCACGCCGTGTCGACGGGGACTCCCTCCGAGGTCTCCGACGTGACCGCGATCGCGCGGTCGTACCGGCCGACCGCGCCGAGGCCGCGCAGGAAGCCGCGGCCGACGGGATACAACTCGACGGCAACGTGCACCGCCGGCACGAAATCGGCGTCATAGGGGCGCAGGTTGGGCGTCTGCATCGCGCCGCCGTAGCCGAAATGGCGCCCCGCGAACGTCATCCCGGCTTCCGCCAGCCATTGAGCCCTCGCCGCGCCACGCGAGCGTGCCGCCGCACCGCCGCGGCCGCCGTCACGGTCCGTCCGCCGCTTTCCCCCGGCCTTGTCTGCGTGCGCGTCGACGTCGATGTCTGCCTCGCGCGTGCGCGCGGCGATCGCCGCCGCGATACGCGTCGGCTCCCCCTCGGTGACCTCGATCCACTCTTCCTGTTTGGGCTGGCCGCGCACGACGATCTCGACCACGTGAGGTCCAACCTCCACCTCGAACTCCCCCGGAGCCGTGCCGACCGCCTCGCCGTCGACCACGACGTCGGCGCCGACGGCCGCAGACCCCGCCGGCACGTCGACCACGACCGTACCGGTCACGAGTTCCGACAGCTGGACCTTGAACCGCTGGACGCGGCGTTGCTTGCGCACCCGGATGGTGGTCGTGTGGCTGCGGTAGCCGCGCTTGCTGAGCGTCACGACGTGTTCGCCGGCGGGCAACCTGCCGCGGTACGGCGTCGTGCCAACCTCCTCGGCCTCTCCCTCCGCACCGATCGCCACCGTCGCGCCCCGCGGGCTCGAGTCGATCACCACCCGATACGTGCGCTGCGCACGAGCTGGAGTCGCTGCGCAGCACAGGGCGGCCGCAACCAACGGGCACCACCTGCGCACCACCGCGCAATCTTATCAGGTTCCGCCGCGGACCTCGGCACCCGCCGGCGGTACCCGCAGGTAGCGGGAAAGCCACCGGCAGCCGGCGTAAAATGGCACCGTGTCCGCCAGTGCGGCGACGAGTTTGAACGTGTATCCGGCGGCGATGTAGCCGACCAATTGGCGCGCGACCGGCTCGCCGGCCCGAAGCGGCAGCGCCCCCGCGTAGTAGTGCGTGATCAGAATGACGGACACCGTGTCGACGAGTTGGCTCACCAGCGTCGATCCGTTGTTGCGCAGCCACAGGTGTCGACCGCGCGTGAGCCGCTTCCAGAAGTGAAACAGGTAGACGTCGACGAACTGCGCCGTAAGGTAGGCGACCATCGACGCGCCGACCGCGCCGAACGTGAGCGCGCGGATCTCGTAGAACACGACGTGATCAGAGCCCGGCGGCGGTCCCATCCCGGGCAGCGCCCCGCCGATCCACAGGATGGCGACCACCCACAGGTTGAGCACCAGCCCCATCCACACGACCTGGTTGGCGCGCCGGCGACCGTAGAACTCCGAAATGAAGTCGGTGCACAGAAACGTGATCGGATACGGCAGCACTCCGACCGCGAGCGGCATCGGTACGCGCCAGCCGACCAGCGGCAGCGTGAACGACAGGTCGATGAACCGGGTGAGCCCGAGCAGGTTGAGCATCACCAGCGTGCCGAGGAACAACCCCGACAGCACGAGAAACACGGTCTCGCGCCGCCAGTACAGTTGCGCCTCGGACAGCGCCGGCAGTCCGTCGTGGGCGTGCTGTTTCGACGGAAGCATGCCGCTACTGTAGCGCGAGCACGCCGGCAGTTCGGAGTGCGCCGGCCACCGCCAACTACTGGCCGACGACCTGGACGATGACCTCGCGACGCCGCGGCCGGTTGTCGAAGTCGCACAGCAGCACCTGCTGCCACGTTCCGAGCACCGGCTCGCCGCCGCGCACCGGTACGGCGATGCCCGGTCCGAGCAGAGCCGCGCGGACGTGGGCATAGCCGTTGCCGTCTCCCCAGCGCGCATCGTGGCGATACGCGATGTCGCGCGGCGCGGCTCGCTCGATCGCATCGCGAAGATCGGCGAGCGCGCCCGGTTCGTACTCGATGGTCGTGATGGACGCGGTCGACCCGGGACAAAACACGACCGCCAGGCCGTCGCCGACTCCCGACTCGGCGACGGCGCGCGCGACGTCGGCAGTGATGTCGATCAGATCGGTGTCCGCGGTCGTGTCGCGGCGAATCGTCGTCGTCGATACGATCACGCGGCGGCCTCCCCGGCTCGGGCGAGCGTCCGCGCCCGTCGAACGGCCGCGATCCCCTCGAGCACGACCCACGCTTCGAGCGCGAGCACGACGGTGCCCAGCGCAGCGAGCACGAAATCGCCGGCGCGCACGAGCTGGCTCACCTTCACCGCCATCGATGCCCCCGCGACCGCGAGCACCACGACCAGCGGCACGACAATCGGCAGCCACGGCCGGCCGGTCCGATACAGCCACACGGCGACCACGGTGAGCGACAGCCCGGCCAGCAGCTGGTTGCTGGCCCCGAACAGCACCCACAACTTGCCAGCCTGCCCCGCGTAGATCAGCGCGAACGGCAACGCGACCGCCACGCCGGCCGCGATCCACCGCGACCGCAGCGCGCGCACGCCGTAGATGTCGCCGAGTTCGTGGCAGATGTAGCGCTGGATGCGCACGCCCGTGTCCAGGGTCGTCGCGGCGAACGAGATGACGAGCACGCCGACGACGACGGAAGCGGCGCCCGCCGGGATGCCGACAGCCCCGAGAAACGTGGACGCCCCCTCGACGAAGTTGCCGACGCCGCCGGTCGCCGCGTGCGCGAACGAATCGTAGTGCGCCGCCCACTGGCCGAGTCCCGCGCTGACGGCGAGCGTCGCGACCAGCGCAAGCGTGCCCTCGCCGATCATGCCGCCATAGCCGATCAGGCGGGCGTCGGTCGCGCACGCGATCTGTTTGCTGGTCGTACCGGACGACACCAGCCCGTGAAAACCGGAGATGGCGCCGCACGCGATCGTGACGAACAGGAACGGGAACCACGGCGGCGCGTCGGCCGGCGGGACCGCGAACGCCGGCGCCTGGACCGCGGGGTGCGCGATCAGGATACCGACGATGAGGGCGGCGAGGCCGACGATGAGCTGGTGACTGTTGATGTAATCGCGCGGCTGCAACAGGACCCACACCGGCAGCACGCTGGCGATCAGCGCGTAGACGAGCAAAAACACAATCCAGAACATCGTCTGGTGATCGCCCAAGAAATCCAGCGCGATCGGAACCTTCACCCCCACGAACACCATCGCGTACAGCGCCACGAGCGCGGCGATCGACGGCCACAGCAGCGGTACGCCTCGCTTCATGCACGCCCAGCCGATCGCCAGCGCGACGACGATCTCGAAGTTGATGGGCAGCACGGTCCCCGGGTAGCTGACGAACAGTCCGGCGACCGCCTTGGCGAACACCGCGGTCACCAGCATGACCAGGCAGAAGATCACCAGCAGAAACAGCGTGCGCGTGCGGGGGCCGATGACATCGGCGACGACGTGGCCGACGGACCGGCCGTCGTGGCGCATCGACATCACCAGCGTCGACATGTCGTGAACGGCACCCATGAACACCGTGCCGAGCACCACCCACAACACCGCGGGCACCCAGCCCCACACCACGGCGATCGCCGGGCCGATGATCGGCGCGGCGCCGGCGATCGACGTGTAGTGGTGGCCGAGGAGCACGTGGCGGTTCGTCGGCACGTAGTCCACGCCGTCGGCGCGCTCGCGCGCCGGCACCGGCTCGTCGGGGCGCAGGGCGAACACGCGGCGCGCCAGGTAGCCCGAGTACAGCCAGTACCCGGCGGCGAACACCGCGATTCCGGCGACGCACACCACCGCCGCGTTCATGGCCATGTCCTACCACGGCGCGCCGCGAACCGTCATCCGCGGACCGGCCGGCGCGCCGCCGCGATCAACGCGCGCGCGGCGCGGCCGGCGCGGTGCCGGCGGGCGATTCCGGCCCCTGCCAGCTCGCCGAGCCCAGCTCCCGCGCCGCCCACGCCATCGGTCGATCGGCGGCGGCCGCCATCGCGTCGCGGCCGATGACGATCAGCCCGATCGCCGCCGCCTCGGGAATCTCGCCGACCCCGAAGCGCGCGGCGGCCTGCGGCCCGTCGCCGGCCGCGAGCCGATCGTGGACGCGGCGGGCCAACGTCGCCTCGACGATGCGCTCGCCCGTCCCGGTCGCGGCGACCGCCCCCGCCGCTCCCGCGTACAGGCCCGCGCCGAGGATCGGCACGTCGCCGACGCGACCGCGCAGGGTGATCGCCGTACCGCCGGTCGACAGCGCAACCGCGAACCGGCCGTCGGCACCGCGCACGGCGACGCCGACGGTGTCGTGGCCGGCGTCGTCGACCGCGGCGCCGCGCGCGTCGTCGCCGTCGAGGCCGAGTTCCGCCAAGCTGCGCTCGAAGTTCCAGTGCGCTCGCCAATCGAAGCCGCGCCACGCCTCCTCGAGGCTCGGGTCGGCCGC
>RFGE01000203.1 GCA_003696105.1 Deltaproteobacteria bacterium
CCGCGGTCGACGCCTTTGGCGATGTCCGGCGACTGTTGCTCGATGGCGGCGAGCACGCCGCAGCTCGCGTAGTCGAACCCCTTGTCCGAGCTGTCGTACCCGATCTCCTTGATCGTGCGGCGCACGATCGCGGGCATGTCCACGTAGGTGGACGTCGTGATCTCACCGGCGATCATGACGTATCCGGTCTTGACCAGCGTCTCGCACGCGACTCGGCAATCCGGGTCGTCAGCGATGATGGCGTCGAGGATCGCGTCCGACACCTGGTCGCAAATCTTGTCGGGGTGGCCTTCGGTGACGGACTCGGAGGTGAACAGATAATCGGGCATGGTCCCGGGGGAGTAACCCGGAGCCGCCACCGGTGTCAACGGGCCCGCGACGCCGCCACGCTCCGGCCCGCCTGCCCGCGCCCCTCGCCCGGTCACGGCGCCCGGTCGCGGATCGATCCCGCGCCGCCGCCGCCGATCCGCCCGCGCGCGGTCGCCGCGCCGGCCCGCCGGGCGGACGGCCGAGCGACGGGCGGCCGGCGACCCGCGCGCGCCAGGCGATGCGTCGAGTTGCGGTATGGTTGCCCCGATGAGGGCCGCGGTCATTGCCCTGGGTGCCGTCGCCGCATTTGCCAGCGCATGCGGTGGCCGACCGCCGCCGCCGAAACGACTCGTGATCGAGTCGAACGTGGCGTCGTGGACGTTTCGCCGCTACCAACGCCTCGTCGACGTCGAGGTGTGGGTGCCGGACAACCGCGCGGTCGGCCACACGGCGAGCTACGCGGCCGCCGCCGCGGTCAAGCGGGGCCGCCTCGCCGACGACGATGTCGTCCACGCGTTCGTCACCCGCTACGCGAAACCCGACGGCGTGCTCCGCGCGACCGTCGCGTTCGCGCGGCGGCTCGCGCAAGAGGCCGGCTATCAGGTCGAGGAGCGCACGATCGAAGGGGTGCGGCTGTACGCCGTCGCCGGCCAAGGCGAGGCGTGGGTGCTGTGGTGCTCCGGCCGTTACATCGTCAAGCTCGGCGGCCGCGGCAGGTCGTCGGTGCCCGGCGCGCTCGTCGAGGCCTACGGCGAGCGCTACCCGTCGTCGCTGCCGGCCGGCGCGCTCGAGGGACCGCTGCCCGAGGGACCGTCGCTGCAGCCGCCCGACGCGAGCGAGCCCTACGATCCGAACAACCCGCGGCCCGATTGGGACCACGACAAGCGCCGCCGCGGCGACCGGTGACCGCGCCGGCGGCCGTCGCCGCGCGCCTCCGCGGTCGCCGCCGTCACACCGTGGCGCGCGCCGCGGTCGTTTCGCGGTATCGTGCCGCGACATGTTGCTCCAGCGCATCGACGGAACCGACGCCGCCGCGGTGGCGAGCCTGTGCGACCGCCGGCCGTCCGCCGAGCGCGACGTCGACGCGCGCGTGGCCGCCATCGTCGACGACGTGCGGGTTCGCGGAGACGCCGCCGTGCGCCAGCACACGGAGGCGTTCGACGGGCGACCGCCGGGGCCGACCGGCAGCTACGAGATCTCGCGTGACCGCTGCGAGCAGGCCCTCGCCGACCTGCCCGGCGACATCCGGCGCGCGCTCGAGCGCGCGCGCGATCGCATCGCCGCGTTCCACGAACGCCAGGTCGAGCGCGGCTACGCGATCGACGACGAGGGCGTACGCCTGGAGCTGCGCGTCATGCCGCTTGCGCGCGTCGGCATCTACGTGCCGGGGGGCACCGCGGCGTACCCGTCGTCGGTGCTGATGAACGGAGTGCCCGCACGCGTCGCCGGCGTCGGCGAGATCGTCATGGTGACGCCCGGACCCACCGATGAGGTGCTCGCCGCGGCGGCGCTCGTCCCCGTGGACCGCGTGTTCGAGATCGGCGGCGCGCAGGCCGTCGCGGCGCTCGCCTACGGCACCGAATCCATCCCGCGCGTCGACAAAATCGTCGGCCCCGGCAATCGCTACGTCGCCGCGGCCAAGCGGCGCGTGTACGGCGACGTGGACATCGACGCGATCGCGGGCCCGTCGGAGGTGCTGATCGTCGCCGACGACGCGGCCGAGCCGCGTTGGGTTGCCGCGGACTTGCTCGCGCAAGCCGAACACGACGCCGACGCCAGGCCGGTGCTCGTCACACCGTCGGACGAGCTCATCGACGCGGTCGACCGCGAGCTGGCCCGCCAGCTCGTATCGCTGCCGCGCGCCGACGTCGCGCGCGCGGCGCTCGAGCGCCACGGCGTCGCCGTGCGCGTGCCGACGGTCGACGCCGCTCTGGCCATCGCCGAGCGCTACGCTCCAGAGCACCTCGAACTCCAGGTTCACGGGGCCGCCGACCTGGCCGAGCGCGTTCGCTGCGCCGGCGCGGTGTTCGTCGGGCCGTTCACGCCGGAGGCCGCCGGCGACTACCTGGCGGGGCCGAACCACGTGCTGCCGACCGCCGGCACCGCCCGGTTTTCGTCTCCGCTGGGCGTGTACGACTTCCGCCGGCGCATGTCGGTACTGCGCTACACGTACAAGGGCCTCATCGGCCAGGTGTCCGACATCTCGCGGTTGGCGCGGGTCGAAGGATTGCACGCCCACGCGCGCTCGGCGGCGATGCGGCTCGCGCCCGACGTGGACGACGACGATGGAGACGACGTCGATGACTGAGCCGTGGCGTGCGCGCATCAGCGAACCGTTGCGCGGCGTCGCCGCGTACACCGTGCCGCGCCCCGCAGCCGCCGGCGTCCGCGCCAAGCTCGACGCGAACGAGTCGCCGTATCCGCTGCCTGCCGACGTCGCCGCCGACATCGCCGCCGCCATCGCGCGGGCCGATCTGCACCGGTATCCCGACCCGGCGTGCAGCGAGCTGCGCGCGGTCGTCGCCGCCGACATCGGCGTGCCGGAAGGCCGCCTCGTGTTCGGCCACGGTTCGAACGAATTGATCCTGCACCTGTGCCTCGCATTCGGCGCACCGCCGGCCGGTTCGCCGCGGCCGCGCGTGCTGTATCCGGTGCCGTCGTTCGTCTACTACCGGAGCGCGGCCCTCGCCGCGGGCGCCGAGCCGATCGAGGTGCCGCTCGGCGCCGGCTTTGCGCTCGACGCGGACGCGATCGCCGATGGCATCGCGCGACACGATCCCAACCTGGTGTTTTTCGCGCGACCGAACAATCCGACCGGCACGCTGTGGGATCGCACCGCGATCGAAGCGCTCGTCGCCGCGCACCCGGCGACCCTGTTCGTCGTCGACGAAGCGTACGTCGAGTTTTCCGGCGACAGCCTGATCGACCGGCTGGCGGACGCGCCGAACCTGATCGTCCTGCGGACCTACTCCAAAGTCGGGCTCGCCGGGCTGCGCGTCGGCGCCCTGGCCGCGTCCGAGGCCGTCGTCGCCGAGGTCGGCAAGGTCGTGCCGCCCTACAACCTGGGCGTACCCAATCAGATCGCCGCGACGCGGCTGCTGTCGCGGCATCGGGCGCTGCTGGCGGAACGCGCGGCTGCAGTCGCGGCGGAGCGCGAACGACTGCGCACCGCGCTGTCGCAGCTCGACGGCGTGTTCACGTTTCCGTCCGCGGGCAACATGGTGCTCGTCGAACTCGTCGCGCCCGACGCAGCGTGGCGCGCCCTCGCCGACCGCGGCGTGCTCGTCAGGCGGTTTCCCGGCCACCCGCTCCTCGACCCGTACCTTCGCATCACGGTCGGCACCGCCGCCGACACCGACGCCGTCGTCGACGCGCTGCGCGCGGCGATCGCGCGCCCGCGGTAGCGATGATCAAGTACATCGGTTCGAAGCGCACGCTGATTCCCGTGTTACTCGAAGCCGTGCGGCGCGCCGCCGACGCGCGAACCGTCGCCGACCTGTTCTCCGGCACCGCCCGCGTCGGCCACGCCCTCAAGGCGGCCGGCTACCGCGTCGTGTCCAACGACAACAACGCCTACGCGGCCACCCTGGCCCGCTGCTACGTGCAAGCCGACGCCGAGGACGTGCTCGACGACGCGCGCAAACTCATTCGAGAACTCAACGCGCTGCCGGGCTCTCCCGGCTACTTCACTGACACGTTCTGCATCCGGTCGCGCTTCTTTCAGCCGAAAAATGGAGAGCGCATCGACGCGATCCGCGAAGCGATCGCGGAAAAGAGCCTCGATCCCGAACTCGAAGCCGTCCTGCTCGTGTCGCTGATGGAGGCCGCCGACCGCGTCGACTCGACGACCGGCGTGCAGATGGCGTACCTCAAGAGTTGGGCGCCGCGGTCGTACAACGACCTGGAGCTGCGGGTGCCGAACGTCCTGCCGCGCGCCAAGCACGGCAAAGGCGCGGCGCTATGCCTCGACGCGATCGACGCCGCCGCGCGCATCGACGCCGACGTCGCCTACATCGACCCGCCGTACAATCAACATTCGTATCTCGGCAACTACCACATCTGGGAATCCCTGATTCGGTGGGACAAGCCGGAGGTGTACGGCGTCGCGTGCAAGCGCGTCGACGTCCGAACTCGCAAGAGCGCGTTCAACTCCCGGCCGCGGTTCGCGGCCGCGATGCGGCGCCTGCTCGACGCCGTGCGGGCCCCGGTGATCGTCGTGTCGTTCAACAACGAGGGCTACCTGACCCGCGACCAGATGGAAGCGCTGCTGCGGTCGCTGTGGGGCGGGCGGGGCAAGGTGGCGACGATCGAACGCGACTTCAAGCGCTATGTCGGCGCCCAGATCGGCATCTACAACCCGAGCGGTGAGAAGGTCGGCCGCGTCAGCCACATCCG
>RFGE01000204.1 GCA_003696105.1 Deltaproteobacteria bacterium
CGGGTGGCGGCTATCCCCCCGCGGGCGGCGGCTACCCCCCCGCGGGCGGCGGCTACCCCCCCGCGGGCGGCGGCGCTCCCCCGGCCGGCGGGGGCGGTGGCCTCCCGCCTCCGTCCGGCGGCCACTACTAGGCGCTGTAGCGCATCGCCGCTGGCTGCGGTCGCGCTCTGCGGGTGATCTTCGGCGTACGTCCCCGCGCCCTTCGGTTCCGTATGTGGATACGCGCCCGTGCGCTGCGGGCGTGCGCCGAACCTCGCCTCGCATCTCGCGACCTCGCTCGCCCGCCGAAACACGACAGCCTCCGAGGTGGCTCGATCGCGCCGGTCAGTCCCGGACGATCGGGAGCTTCTTGGGTCCGCGCGCGGCAGCGCGCAACAAGGCGTCGCGCACGTCGTTGCGCAGGGCGACGAGATCTCCGAGGGCGCGGTCCACGCGCGCCTCGAGATCCGCGACCGCGTCGACCCCGCGCGCCACCCGCTGGCTGCGCACGAGCTGGTCGACCGCGTTTTCGAGATACAGGTGCAGCTCGTCGAGGCGCTCCTTGTCCACCGTCACGTCGCCATCATAGCGGGCAGATCGCGCGAGCGCCGCGCGCCCGATCGCACCGCCAAATCTTGACCCCTCGCAGTCGAGTTGCTACGACTCGCCGCGGGAGGGTGGTGAGAGTGCAAGGATGCGAATTCTCAGAGCGCAGTACCGAACGGGCGACGATTTCCTCACCCATTACATCTCCACCTTCCCCCACGGCGGACTGTTCTTTCCGACCCGCGCCAAGCTCGACCTCGGCCAGATCGTGCTCGTCGACGTCCGCGTGCCCAACCTGCGCGACCGGATGCTCGTGTGCGCCCGCGTGACCTGGCGGCGGCCGGCGAATCGCCGCACCGGCGTCCCGGCCGGCGTCGGTCTGGAGTTTCTCGCGTCGGAACGCCGCAAGCGCGACTTCTTGTTGGCGCTCGCCGGCGCAGGCGCGCACGCTCAGGGGCAGCGACGCCATCGCCGCCTGCCGACCGCCCTGCCCATCGCCTGGCGCGTGAACGCCGAGCCATCTCGGCGGTCGGGCGTGCTGGCCGACATCGCCCCTGGGGGCGCGTTCATACGGCTCGACGAGCCGCCGCCGGCTCCGGGGACGGAGGTCGTCCTCCAACTCAAGCCGCCGGGGTCCAGCGCGCCGATCGACCTCGCCGGTCGCGTCGCGTGGACGCGCGACGCACCGGGCGACACCGCCCTCGGCGTCACGTTCTACTGTCGCGACGCCGGCGGCATGCGCCGCCTGCGCGAACTCGTCCGCCGGATGGAGCGCGCCGAGGGCACGCACGCGTAGGAGACTGTACGGCGTGGCGGCCGGACGCGCGCGGTCAGCCGTCGAACCGGCGCAGGTCGAACGCGTACAGAATGCCCCCGTTCGTCAGCACGTACATGCGATCGCCCGCCACGGCCGGCGTCGCCGATACGCCGTGCCCGGGATCGAAGTACTGATAGACGCGCCCGGTCCGCTTGTCGGTGACATATAAGCCCGCGTCGCTGAGCGCGAACACGGCGTAGCGGCCGGTGACGACCGGGTCGGCCGGCTCGCCGCCGCCGCGCGTTCCCTGGCGCCAGCGGACGTGGCCCGCGTCGTCGACGGAAAACAGGCCCTCGTCGGCCGCGGCGAAGTAGAGCGTGTCGCCGTCGGCGACCACCGTGCCGGCCCCTTCGACCTCCAACTTCCACTTGACGAGCCCGGTCGCCGCGTCGAGCGCGTGCACCCCTCCGGCCGCCGACGCCATCCACAGCGTGTCGCCGACGATGGTCGGGTGGCTGTCGACGTCGACGAACCGGTCAGCCTTGCCCTTGATGGAGGTCATCCACGCGACCGACCCGGTCGCCGTGCGCAGCGCCGCCACGGTCCCATTGGCAAAGCCGGTAAACAACAGGTCGCCCGCGACGGCGACCCCCGCGTGGCCGCGCAGGGTGAACTCCTCGGGCATGTCCACCTTGAACTGCCAGCGGTACGTGCCGGTCTCGCGGTCGACCGCGAACACCTCGTCGGCGTCGTCGCTGAAGAACACCAACTCGTCGCCGACCACCGGCGGCCGCACGACGGCGCCATGGCCGGCGTAGCGCCACTTCTCCTCGCCGTCGAACGTGTCGAGACACAGCAGGTAGCCGTCGTCGGTGCCGACGTACAGCCGCCCGCGGTCGACGACGGGCTGCGCGCTGGTCGCCCCGATGGCCCGCTTCCACACCACCGAGCCGTCGGCCGCGTCGAGCGCGTACAGCACACCGGCGCGCGACCCGATGTAGACGCGGTCGAACGCCACCGCCGCCGTCGCGAACTCCTGCGCGGCAAACTCGTCGCGATGGTCCGCGATCACACGCTTCCACCGCAGGCTGAGCACCGGCAGGCCGATGTCCTCGCGCGCTACGGCCGCGACCGGATCGATCTGCTGCGGATGGCGCCAGCAGCCGGTCGCCGCCGCGGCGACGCCGGCGGCCGCGACCGTGCAAACCAGGCTACTGCGCATCCGCCGGAGCCGCGCCCAGCAGCGCCAGGCGCTGGTTGATGTCGCCGCGCAGCGGCGTCGCGGGATGAGACGCGATCACCTCGTTGTAGCGCGCGATCGCGTCGCTCGTTCGACCGAGCGCCGCGAGCACGCGGGCCTGGTGGTACAGCGCCTCGTCGCGCAGCGGGCCGTCCTCGCGCGGCTGCACCCGCTCGTAGGCGTCGAGCGCCTTTTCGAGTTCCGCCTTGCGCGCGGCCTCGTCCTCGAGCGCCAACGCGGCCGCCTCTATCGAGCGCGCCACGCCGGCGCGCGCGAGGGCGCGCAGCATCTCCGGGTAGTCGCCGGCGGCGAACGCGCCGTACGCGGCGCGCGCGCCGGCGTAGTCTTCGGCATCGTACAGGGCGGCCGCGTGGAGCAGTTCTGCCGCGGCGGCGGCGTCGCTGTCGCCGAACTCACCGTAGAGGCGCTCGAACTCGGCCAGCGCCGCGGCAGCCCGCTCCTTGGCGGACGCGTGGTATTCGAGGTCCGCCAGCTGCGGCAGCGACTTGAACAGTTCGGCCTCTTCGTCCGACATCACCTCCGTGCTCAGCGCGTCGACCGCGGCGACCACGTACGCGGTGGCGTCCTCCGACGCGTGGGCGCGCCACGTGTTGTACGAGACGGCCGCGACCACGGCGACGAGCAGGACGGCGCCGCCGATCAGCAGCTGTTTCGCATACGGTTTAAGCCGCTCGATCAGGCGGTTGACGCCGGAGACGAACTCGTCCGTCTCCTCGATGGCGGCCTTCGCCTTGCCGAATTTGCCTTTGTTTTTCGGAGACATTCAGGCGCTCTCTTAGCTTAGAACCACGCGCCGGGCAAGGGGTTGCCCGATCGGCTCGCGCGTATCGGTCGCGGCGGCGCGGCGGTCGGTCGCCAACGGCCGCCGCGCTAAAAGTAGCCCCAGCGCCACGTGAGCCGCGCGCCCGCGGTCACGAGGGTCGCCCCGTCGGCCCAGGTCGCCGCGCGCGCGTACATCCCCCACGACGCGTCGCGGCCGCGCAGCACCTCGAGCCCCGCGCCGAGTTCGATGGCGGGCGCGAGGTCGGCGTCCAGGTCTCCGCCGGCCGTGAACACCGCCCCCGCGCCGACCGACGCGTACGGGACGTACTTGAGCACGTCGAACAGGTACACGATCGACAGAGTCGCGTATGCGCTATAGGCGGCGCCGCCGTCGTAGTGGGCGCCGCCGCCGGCCGACGCGCGCAGCGACAGCGCGTCCGACAGCCCGCGCTCGTAGTCGACCGCCAGGACCGCGCCGTGAGCGGCCGCGTCCCGATCCGACAACGACAACCGCCCGTACGCGAGGCCGACGGACGCGGAGCGATCGTCGCCGCCGGCGCGCGCGACGCCGGAGACGGACGTCGCGACGACGGCCGCGACCGCGAGGACGCACGTGCGACCGGCCGTCACGCGCGCCCTCCCCGCTCGCGGCGCTTTTTGCGCTTGACGACGATGCGCACCGGCGTGCCCTCAAACCCGTAGCGGCGGCGCAGTTGGTTGACCAGGAATCGCTTGTACGACTCGGCGACGTAGCGCGGATGGTTGGCCCACAGAAGGAAGGTCGGCGGCCGCGTGCCGCCCTGGGTCATGTAGTGGATCCGCACGGACCGCCCGCTCTGGGTCGGCGGCGGGTGCGTCTCGCACACCTCGGCGAAGAACCGGTTGATCTCCGCGGTCGGCACGCGCGCGCGGTGGGCCGCGGCCACGCGGTCGACCGCGGCGAGCAGGTCGGCCATGCCGTCGCCGCGCAGCGCCGACGTCTTGACGCGCGGAGCGAACGACAGAAAGTGCAGCTCGTCGCGCAGCGCGGCGTCTACCCGGGCGGCATCCCCCGGGCCGAGCCGGTCCGCCTTGTTGAGAGCGATGACCACGGGCCGACCGGCGTCGACGATGGCGCCGGCGATCCGCTGATCCTGCTCCGTCGGCCCCTCCGTCGCGTCGATGACCAACACGGCGACGTCCGCGCGCCGGATCTGATCGAGCGCCATCGATACCGACACCTGTTCAGTGCGCGCGTCGATCCGCGCCCGCTTGCGCATGCCGGCCGTGTCGACCAGGACGTAGGGCCGGCCGTCGAACTCGAACGGCGTGTCGACCGGGTCCGTCGTCGTGCCCGGCGCGTCGTGTACCAGCGCGCGCTCAGCGCCGACCAGGCGGTTGACCGTGCTCGACTTGCCGACGTTCGGCTTGCCGACGAACGCGATGCGCAGCGGCCGACCCTCGTCGGGGTCCGCGACGTCGTCGCCGCCGGACGCCGCCTGCTCGTCCGCATCGTCGGCACGCGCCGCCGCCGCCGGCACCGCCGCGACCACCGCCTCGACCAGCGGGTCGACGCCGCGCCCGTGGGCGGCGGACACGCCGAAAACTTCGCCCAACCCGAGCGCGAAGAACTCCGCCAACAGCGGGTCGTGTTTCGGCCCGTCGATCTTGTTGACGGCCACGACGACCGGCCGTTCGCAGCGCCGCAACATGTCGGCGAGGTCGGCGTCCACCGGCGTGAGGCCGGCGCGGCCGTCGACCACGAACAACACGGCGTCGGCCTCGTCGATGGCGGCGCGGGCCTGGCGGTGGATGCCGGCGCCGAGCGCGGTCGCTTCGGCGTCGGGGTCGAGCCCGCCGGTGTCGACCGCGCGAAACCGCGCGCCGAAGTACTCGACCTCGCCGTAGCGGCGGTCGCGCGTGACGCCCGGCGTGTCGTCGACGAGCGCCGGGCGGCCGCCGACCAGCCGGTTGAACAGCGTCGACTTGCCGACGTTCGGCCGTCCGACGATGGCGACCAGCGGCAGCTCGCGCGGCATCACTCGTAGCCCATCTTTCGCAGGCCGCGCGGCTCGCTCGACCACTCGGGCGCGACCTTGACGTGGAGCCTGACGTGTACCGGACAGCCGAGCACCTTCGCGATCTCGGCGCGCGCGCGCTGGCCGACCTCCTTGATGCGCGCGCCGCCGCGGCCGACGACGATGCCTCTTTGCGAGTCGCGCTCCACGTAGATCACCGCGTAGATGGCGACGTCGCCGCCGCTGCGCTCCTCGAACTGCTCCACGACGACGGCCGACGCGTACGGCAACTCGTCGCCAAGCTGCAGATACAACTGCTCGCGGATCAGCTCGGCCGCCAAGAACGACTCGGCGCGGTCGGTCACCATGTCCTCGGGAAACAGCCGCGGCCCCGGCGGCAACTGGCGCGCGATCGCCGCGATGAGTTCCGGGACGTTGGTGCCGCGCAGGGCGGACATCGGCACGATCTCCTCGAACCGGCCGAGCCGCGACAACGACTCGATCCACGGCAGCAGCAGCGCCTTGTCGCGCAGCCGGTCGACCTTGTTGAGCGCGCAGATCGCCGGCGCGTCGAGGCGTGCGAGCGCCTGCCACAACTCCACCGCCGCGCCGCGCTCGAGCGCGTCCTCGGCCCGCTGGCGCGGGTCCGACGCGTCGAGCATCAGCAGCGCGACGTCGCAGTCGACCGCCGCGGCCAGCGCCTCGTCGAGCATGTATTTGCGCAGCGCATTGTGGCCGTGTTGCACGCCCGGCGTGTCGACGAACACGACCTGCGCGTCCGGCCGGTTGACGATCCCGACGATCCGGTTGCGCGTGGTCTGCGGCTTCGGCGACACCGCGGCGATCTTCTTGCCGAGCGCCGCGTTCAGCAACGTCGACTTGCCGGCGTTCGGCAGGCCCAGGATGGCGCAGAACCCGGCGCGGATGTCGATCGTGTCGGACATGGGCGAAGGGCCTTGTAGCACGGCAGCGGCAGCGGCGATGCGCCCGCGCGACGCGGCGGTCAGGAGCCGAACAGCGCCTCGAGCCGGCCGAGCGCCGCCCAGGTGAGCCCGTACTTGGCCGCCGCCAGCACGAGCGCCGCGGTGCCGACCGCCATCGCGCCGCTGCCGGCGAGCCGGGCGCGCGCCGGCGCCGACCGCCGCCGGTAGCCGGCGCGGCCGGTGCCGATCGCCGCGATCGACAGCCCCATCGCCGCGTACATGCCGCCGCCCGGCACGGCCAGCGCGGCCGCCGACGCGGCCGCGAGCGCGAGCGCGAGCCAGCCCATGAGACGACGCTAGCCCGGGGCGGCCGGTGCGGCCAAGTTTTCGGCCGCGCGCTCGGCCGCCGGCGCGATCCAGCCGCCGCCGAGCACCCGGTCGCCCGCGTAGAACACGGCGGCCTGGCCGGGCGCGGCGACCAGCGGCTCGGCCAGGTCGACCCGCGCGCCGCCGCCGTCGGGGCTCACCCGCGCCGGCCGCGGCGTCTGGCGGTGGCGTACCTGCACGAGCACGTCGACCGGCGCGGCCGGCCGCGGCGCGAGCCAGTTCACGTCGCGCACCCGCAGCGTCGACCGCGCCGCCGCCTCGCGCGGACCGACGACGACCCGGTTGGTCGCCGCGTCGAGGTCGACCACGTACGCCGGCTGGCCGCGGCCGATCGCGCCGAGGCCGCGCCGCTGGCCGAGGGTGTAGCGGTGAACCCCGGCGTGGCGTCCGACCACGCGCCCGGTCCGGTCCACCACGTCGCCCGCCCGCGGCAGCGGCCGCCCCGCCGCCCGCGCGCGCCGCTCGACGAAACCGGCGTAGTCGCCGTCCGGCACGAAGCAGATCTCCTGCGAGTCCGGCTTGTCCGCAACCGGCACGCCGAGCCGCCGCGCCTCGGCGCGCACCTCGTCCTTCGTCAACCCGCCGAGCGGGAACCTCACCGCGCCCAGCGCCGACGCCGGCATCGCGAACAGGAAGTACGACTGGTCCTTGCCCGGGTCGACGCCGCGGCGCAGCGCCCAGCCGTCGCCGTCGGGCTCGAGGCGCGCGTAGTGACCGGTCGCCAGGGCGTCGCAACCGAGCGCCCGCGCGCGGCGCAAAAGCGGCGTGAACTTGATGTGCTCGTTGCACCGCGCGCATGGATTCGGCGTCTCGCCGGCCAGGTAGCTGGCGACGAAGTCGTCCACCACGCGGCGCTCGAACTCGCGCTCGTAGTCGACGACGTAAAACGGGATGTCGAGCTCGGCGCACACGCGGCGCGCGTCCTCGATGTCGCGCGGCCCGCAGCAACGCCCGCCGATCGACGCCGCCGTGCCGCGCGCGTCGTACAGGCGCATGGTCAGGCCAACCACGCGGTGGCCGCGCTCGACCAGCAGCGCCGCGGTGGTCGCGCTGTCGACGCCGCCGGACAGCGCTACCGCGATCGGACCCGGATTCGCCACGGCGGCGTTATAGCAGACCGGGCGCGGGCGGCCGCGTGCGCTACCATCGCGGCGATGCGCCCGGGCGACCGCGTGCACGTGACCGCCGCCGAGCTGGCCGCCGACGGCCGGGGCGTCGCCCCGTGTGGCGCGGTCGATGTGCACGTGTGGGACCTGCTGCCCGGCGAGAGCGGCCGGGCGCAGATCGAGCACGTGAGCCCCCACGCGCCGCGGGCGTGGGCGCGGCTGGTCGACCGGACGTCGCCGCCGGCCGCCGAGCGGGTCACCCCCGCCTGCCCCGCGTTCGGCGCGTGCGGCGGGTGCGCGTGGCAGCACGTCGCCTACCCCGCCCAGCTCGCGGCGAAGCGACGGCGGGTGCAGCGGGCGCTCGGCGACGGCGTCGCGGTGGCCGATGTGGTCGCCGCGCCGCGCGAGACGCGGTACCGCAACTTCGGCAAGTACGTGGCGCTCCGGGCGCGGTCGGCGCGTACCGGCCGCGGAGCCACGCGGTCGTGTCCACCTTGGGGTGCGCCGTCGTCGAGCCGGTCGTCGACCGCGTCGCGCGCGCCGTCGCCGCCGATCACGCCGCCTGCGGCCTCGCCGCCTTCGACGAGCGGACGCGCGCGGGCCACCTGCGGTACCTGCTGGTGCGCAGCGACGGCGAGCGCGCGCTCGCCGGCATCGTGACCGCGCCGTCCGCGCCGGCCGCGGCCGTGGACCGGCTGGCCGAGCGGCTGCGCGCGCGCGTGCCCGCCGTCGTCGGCGTCGTCCACGTGGTCAACGACGCGACCGGCGGCGCCCTGCTCGGCCCGCGGCGCCGGATCGCGTCGGGCGCCGCCGTCATCCGCGAGGCGCTCGGCGACCTGGACGTCGAGGTCGGCATCGGTTCGTTCTTTCAGGTCAACCGCGACCAGGCCGCGCGGCTGTACGCGGCCGTCGCCGACGCGGTGCAGGCCGCGCCGGGCGTGCGGGCCGTCGACGTCTACTGTGGCGTCGGCGGCATCGCCCTCACCCTCGCGGCGCGGGGCGCCGACGTGCTCGGCATCGAGCGCGACGCCGACGCGGTCGCGACCGCGCGCGCCGCCGCACGCCGCCACGGCCTCCGCGCCCGGTTCGAGGCCGCGGACGCCGCGCGGCTCGTCGACCTCGCCGGCGCGGTCGACGTCGCGGTGGTCAACCCGCCGCGCAAGGGCCTCGATGTCCCGACCCGCGCCGCCCTCGCGCGCCTGGCGCCGGCGAGGATCGCCTACGTGAGCTGCCACCCCGACAGCCTCGCGCGCGACCTGGGCGATCTGCGCGGCGCCGGCTACCGCGTCGAGCGCGCCGTGCCGTTCGACCTGATGCCCGGCACCGCGCAGGTCGAGACGGTCGCGATCCTGCGGCGCGATTCGCGTTGACGATCAGGGCCTTGTGCGCGAATGGCTCGCGCGATGGGCCCACGGCGGCCGCGCCCGGTTCACGGGGGATCGACCGGGATCGCCATGCGGATCGTCGCGCCTTCGGACACGTGGAACCGGCGCGTGAAGTGCCGCGCGCCCGCGTCGGTCACCAGTTCGATCGCGGCGGTGTACGGCCCCGGGTCGAGCCGAAGCGTGTGCTCCGCCGGTCCCGGCGCGCCGGCCGGCCCGTAGCGCTGTTCCATGTAGCCGACGCGCTCGCCACCGCGCAGGTACTCGGCGCGCAGGGCGCGCACCCGGGACGCACCGGCGCCGAAGTCGAACCGCAGCGCCACCCGCGCCGCGTCCGCCCGCATCGCGTCCACCGCCAGGGCGGCCACGCCCACGACCACCGCCAGCGGAAGCACACGCCGGCGGAGCACCGGCCACCACGTCCCGCGCTCGGTCACGGTGGCAAGCCTAGAGCCAACCGCCCCGCCGCGCCACCGCCCCGGCGCCGCGTCGAGGCGCTGCGCCGGCTCAAGCAGTTCGTGGTCGCCTACCGCGAGGCGTACGAACGGTGGCAGCGCGGCGTGCGCGAGGTGGTGTTCCCGGCCGGCTCGCACGCCATGCGCGTGTATCAAGGCGTGACCGTCGCCGACACGGCTTGACGCTCGGCCCCGGGCACGCAAAGACCGCGGCAAGTGACTCCACTTGCCGCGCCAACGTGCGCCCGCCGCCAGCGAGTGTAGGCGCGGTCACCGGTTTGGCGTCGACCGACCCGGCGCGGCGGTGGCTCGTCAGCCCGCTGCGACCCGATTGCGCCCGCACCGGCCGCTTGTGCGACGCGATTCATCGGCCGCGGCTCCAATCAACCCGGGTGCGGGCTTGTCGGGCGTGTTAATCAACCCGGGTACGGGCTTGTCGGGCTTGTCATCTGCCGCGGCTCTAATCAACCCGGGTGCGGGCTCGTGCGAGCCGGCTTTTCGGTTGACGCGGCGGTTCATATCGAGATATCCGCATATCCGGATATCCAGCAATGAACTCGGCCGGCCCCATCGTGCGTCTTTATCGCGCGCTCGGCGACGAGACGCGCTTGCGCATGGTGCACCTGCTGGCCGCCGCCGGCGAGCTGTGCGTCTGCGAACTCGAGGCGGCGCTCGACATCCCGCAGTCGACGGCATCGCGCCACCTGCGCGTGCTGCGCGACGCGGGCCTCGTCCGCGACCGGCGCGCCGGCGCGTGGGTCCACTACCGCGTACACGAGGACTTGCCGGAGCCGGCGCGCGACGCGGTCGCGTCGGTCGTTCGCACCTTCGGCCGCACGGCGGCCGGGCGCGCCGACCTCGCCCGCGCGACGCGAAGCCGCCGGTGCTGCGACTGACGGCCCTCGCCGGCGCCCGGCGGACAAGACACGAACCACACCGCATGACCACACGCATCGGCATCAACGGATTCGGGCGCATGGGCCGGCTGGCGCTGCGCGCCGCCTGGGACCGCGACGACCTCGACGTCGTCCACGTCAACGAGACTGGCTGCGGCCCCGACGTGGCCGCGCACCTGCTCGAGTTCGACTCGGTGCACGGCCGGTGGCCGCACGACATCACCGCGGCCGACGGCGCCCTGCACGTCGACGGGCGGAGCATCGGCTACACCGGCGAGGCCCGGCCGGGCGACGTGGCGTGGGACGACGCCGGCGTCCAGATCGTGCTCGAGTGCACCGGCGCGTTCCGCCGCCGCGCCGCGCTCGCGCCCTACTTCGACCGCGGCGTCGCCAAGGTGATCGTCGCCGCTCCGGTCAAAGAGCCGGACGTGCTCAACGTCGTGATGGGCGTCAACCACGACCGCTACGACCCGGCCGAGCACGACATCGTGACGGCGGCGTCGTGCACGACCAACTGCCTCGCGCCGGTCGTCCGCGTCGTCCACGATGGCCTCGGAATTCGCCACGGCGTCATCACGACCATCCACGACGTCACCAACACGCAGACCGTGGTCGACCGCCCGCACAAGGACCCGCGGCGCGCGCGGTCCGCACTGTTGTCGCTGATCCCGACGACGACCGGCTCGGCCACGGCGATCGGGCTGATCGTCCCCGAACTCGCCGGCAAACTCGACGGCATCGCCGTCCGCGTGCCGCTGCTGAACGCGTCGCTCACCGACTGCGTGTTCGAGGTCGCGCGCCCCACGTCGGTCGCGGAGGTCAACCGGCTGCTCGCGGACGCCGCGGCCGGACCGCTTGACGGCATCCTCGGTTACGAAGAGCGCCCGCTGGTATCCGTCGACTACCGCGGCGACACGCGGTCGGCCGTGATCGACGCGCGGTCGACCAACGTCGTGGACGGCACGCAGGTCAAACTGCTGGCCTGGTACGACAACGAGATCGGCTACGTGCACCGCATGGTCGAGCTGGCCCAGCTCGTCGCGCGGTCGCTCGGGTGACGGCGGTGGCGGCGGCGTCCGGCAGCGTGCGCGCCTACGCGATCGTCACCGCCTCGTACTGGGCGTTCACGCTCACCGACGGCGCCCTGCGCATGCTGGTGCTGCTGCACTTTCACGCGCTGGGCTACACGCCGCTGTCGCTCGCGAGCCTGTTTTTGCTCTACGAAGTCGCCGGCGTGTTCACCAACCTGTTCGGCGGCTGGATCGCGGCGCGCCTGGGTCTCGACCGCACGCTGCGGGTCGGGCTCGCGCTCCAGGTCGGCGCGCTCGCCATGTTGTCGGCGCTGTCGCCGGCGTGGCCGCGCGCGCTCCAGGTCGCGTACGTCGTCGCGGCACAGGGGCTATCCGGCGTCGCCAAGGACTTCACCAAGCTCAGCGCGAAGAGCGCGATCAAGACGCTCGTGCCCGAAGGCGCGCACGGCACGCTGTTTCGCTGGGTCGCGCTGCTCACCGGCTCGAAGAACGCGCTCAAGGGCGCGGGCTTCTTCGCCGGCGGCGCGCTGCTCGCGGCGCTCGGCTTCCGCGGCGCGCTGTGGGCGATGGCCGGCGCGGTCGTCGCCGCGGCCGCCGTCGCGACGATCGGGCTGCCCCGCGGCATGGGCCGCGCCAAGGCGAAGCCGGGCCTGCGCGCCCTGCTCGCCAAGTCGCGCGCGATCAACGTGCTGTCGGCGGCGCGGCTGTTTCTGTTCTGCGCGCGCGACGTGTGGTTCGTCGTCGGCCTGCCGGTGTTTCTGTACGACCACGCCGGCTGGTCGTTCGTCCAGGTCGCCGGCTACATGGCGGCGTGGGTCATCGGCTACGGCGTCGTCCAGGCCGTCACGCCTCGCGCGCTGCGTCGCCGCGCGGACGCCAACGACGCGCGCGCCGCCCAGGTCTGGGGATTCGTGCTCGCCGCGGTGCCGGTAGCGATGGTCGTCGCCCTGCGCACGGGCGCCGACCCGACCGCGACCGTGGTCGCCGGTCTCGCCGCGTTCGGCGTCGTGTTCGCGATCAACTCCGCGGTGCACTCGTACCTGGTGCTCGCCTATTCCGATGCAGATGCAACCGCTGCCGACGTCGGCTTCTACTACATGGCCAACGCCGGCGGCCGGCTGCTCGGCACCGTGTTGTCCGGCGCGCTGTACCAGGCCGGCGGCCTGACCGCCTGCCTGATCGCGGCCGCGGCGTGCGTCGTCGTCTCCAGCGCGCTCGCGCTGTGGTTGCCCGACCCGCGCGCCGCCACGGCGGCGTCCCCGTAGCCGGCGGTTGCGCGCGACCGGTACGACCGGGCGCACCGCCGCGCCCGATCGCCGGTCACGACCGGAACGAGCGCACCGCGAACCAGATCGCGAGCCCGAGCGCCACCCAGCCGGCGAGCCCCCCGCCGTCTCCCGTCGCGCACACGCCGCACGCCCACGCGGCGCGCGGCACGCACGCGGCGACCGCCGCGACGACGCCGGTCCGACACGCTGCTTTCGTGAACTGGCTCATGCTACCTCCGTGACGCGCTGCCGCTGTTCACCTCCCGCGCCCGCTCGGTGGCCTCCTGCGCGCCACCGGCCGCGCCCGCGACCGCCGACACCGCGGCCGCCAGCGCGCGCTCGTCGCCGGGCTGGAAGTTGTGGTGGCGAAAGCGAGCGGCGCCGGTTGCGTCGAATACGAACGACAGCGGGATGCTCGCGCCCGCGGCGTAGCGCGCCATCACGGCCCCGTCCGGATCGAGGGCCACCGGATACGGAATCCCGAGTTCCCGCACCGCCTCGTCGACCGCCGCGCGGTCGCCCGCTTCGTCGATGCTCACCGACAGAAACGCCACGCGATCGCCGTAGCGCTCGTACAGCTTCGCCAGGTGAGGTGCCTCCGCGCGGCACGGCCCACACCAGCTCGCCCAGAACACCAACACGAACGGGCGGTGGCCGATCCATGTGGCGACGTCGACCTCGCCGCCGCCGAGCAGCGGCGCGCGAAACGCGATCGCGCGCTCGGCCAACTTCGGTCCGCCACCGCTGTCACCGCTGGCCCACACGACCCGGTACGGGCGGCCCATCTTCGCGGCCTGAGCCGCGACCGCGCGCTCGATGTCGGCGCGCGCCAGCGTCTGCCCCGGCCGCAGAACGACCGTGAACTGCTCCGTCGCGGCATCGAACCGCGCGTCGTCGACTGCGGGAAGCCCTTCCAGGGCTTCTACGACCCCGTTGGGTCAACCCATTCAAAGCGCGCCGTGAACGCGCCGCATCCCGTCGACGCGAAACGTCAACGGTGCCGCGCGGCGCGCCGCCGGGCGCGAGGCAGGCGGCGCCGGGCGCGCCGCGGCGCCGCCGCGCACGGGCGCGGTATCTTGCGCGCACGCGCCTGCCGCCAGCGCGCAGGTGGCGACCGCCGCCAACACCGGGTTCATTTGCATGGTTTGACCTCCCGCGTTCTTGTTGTCGGTACATCCTTCGATCGCCGGCTCGGCCTGCCGTCGGCGAGCGCCTCGAGGATCGGGCATCGCCGCACCGAGGCGTCGCCGTCGGCGCAGGTCGCCACCAGCTCGGCCAGCGCGCGCCGCATCGCGCGCAGCGCCCGGATCTTGTCGTCGATCTCGGCGATCTTGTGCTCGGCCGCGCCGCGCACCTCGCTGCACGCGCGCCGGTCGTCGTCTCGCAGCGCGAGCAGCTCGGCGATCTCGTCGAGCGTGAACCCGAGCCGCTGCGCGCGCTTGATGAATCGCACGATGCGCACGGCGTCGGGCGGGTACTGCCGGTAGCCGGACCGCCGGCGCGGCGGTTTCGGCAACAAGCCGCGCCGCTCGTAAAACCGCAGCGTCTCGACGTGGACGCCGGCGGCGCGCGCGACCTGACCGGTGGTAAGCGGTTCGCCAGGCATCAGCCCTAGCATGAACTCCGGACAGCGGTACGGAGTCAAGCCATCGCAACGCTGACCGCCGCTGCCGGCCGGTCCCGCGGCCTCGGCCCGTCCACAGTGGACGGGCCGGCGTCACAGCAGCTTCTTGCGCGCCAAAAACGCGAGCAGGCCGCCGGTGATCGCCGCGGTCACGCCCCAGAATGCCGCGTAGCCCCACCGCCAGTGCAGCTCCGGCATGTTGTCGAAGTTCATGCCGTAGACGCCGACGAGGAACGTGAGCGGCAAGAACAGCACGCTCACGACGGTGAGCCGCTGCATGATGACGTTCGTGCGGTGCCCCACCGCGGACACGTGCAGGTTCAGCGCGTCGGACAGGATCTCGCGGTCGGCCAGCAGGTCCTGCAACACGCGCTCGACCGTGCCGACCATGTTGTGCAGGTACGGTTGTGTCGCGTCGCTCACGAACCGCGACCGGCGGGTGGCCAGGTCGGTGAGCACTGCGCGCGCCGGCAGCAGCACCTTGCGGAAGTGCACGAGGTCGGCCGCCAGCTCGCCGATCTCCGCGAACAGGTCCTCGTCGACCGCGCCGATGAGCCGCTGTTGCAAACGCGCCACCCGCTCCTCGAACTGGTCCTGCACGAGAATGTACCGGTCGAGGAGGTGGTCCCACAGCTCGTAGATGAGGAAACTCGGCGTCTGGGCGTGATGCGCGAAGTCTTCCGGCAGGTCGCGCTTGACGCCCTCGACGAACTCCACTCGGTCGGCGTGGACCGTGAGCAAGAACCGCTCGCCGACGGTCACGTCCACGCGCTGCAGCTCGAAGTCGCGGTCGCGCAGGCGACAGCCGGACAGCACCATGTGAAGACAGTGCGGGTAGCGCGCGTGTTGGGTCGCCGGATCGCCGGCCAGCGCGTCCTCGATGACCTCCTCCGGCACGCCGAACACCTCGAGGTCCCGCGCGGCCGCGTGCAGGGTGTCCGGGTGCAGGTCCACCCAGACGAACCGCCCCGCGGCCATGGACGCGCCCGCATCGGCCAGCGCGATCGGCCGCACGGTGCGCCGGTCGAAATCGAGTTCGACCGCCCAGGGTTGTCGCCGATCGGTCGGATCCGCCTCGGTCATCGCCGGCATCCTCGCGCGCGGCGCATGCCGTAGCAACTATTCGGCTATTTGGCCACCGGTGCGAGAGCGCATACGACGTCGCACAGGTCGTCGATGTCGAACGGCTTGTCGAACACGGCAGCGGCGCCCTGTCGGCTCGCGCGCTCGTGCGTGTCGTCGTCGGCGAACGCGGTCATCAACACGACCGGCGTCGCGCATCCGCAGTCGCGCAGTCCGCCGAGTACGTCGAAGCCGTCGACGAGGGGCATACGGATGTCGGACACGATGACGTCCACCGGGCACGGTGCGCCATCGAGCAACACGGGCTCGACGACCGCGAGCACGTCCGCCCCGGTCGCAGCCTCCACCACGTCGAAGCCACATTGGCGCAGTTTGCCGGCCACCAGCCGGCGCATCTCGCTGTCGTCTTCTGCGAGCAGCACGCGCGGTCGCTGCCAAGCCACCACGCCTCCTTTCCGATGCATGCTCCGTGCCGCGATGGGTATGGCACACCGACTGCATAGAGCTCACACATCGGCGGGTTCCTCCCCGCCGTGCCGCGTCGGGTCCGATGGCCCGCGCGCTGCGGGCACGCGCGACTGCGCGACCTCTGCATATGGCGAAAACCGAAATCTGGTCTCCCGACGTCATGGCGGCGGGTGGCGTCCCGCCGGGTTCTTCCCCGCCGCGATGTGCACAGCAGCGCCGTCGCCCGCACGCGCGAGCCATCGGCCCGAGCGGCACGCTAGCCTTCCGATGTGCCGCGACGACCCATCTCGCAGCCCATCCCGATGTCGCCCGGTGACACATGTCGCACATCGCGACACTCCACCGTGAGCGGTGTGAGGTAGCCGTGGACCGACGGTGGCATCCAGTCCTCGGGGCGATCGCCGCGGTCGCGGCGCTGATCCTCGGAGCGCAGTTCGAGTATACGCGCACGCTGGAAGCGCGCGTCCTCGCGCTGCTCGCCCCCGTGGCCGCCGTCGCCGCCGCGGGAGTCGCCGTCGTCGACTGCGAACGCCGCTGGATCGCGGCTACGGTCCCGGTCCTCGTCGCCGCCGCCGTCGTTGCGGTGTGGACGATCGGCGTGACCGTCACACCGCGCCATCCGATCGCCTCGGTCGACGTGGCGCGCGCCGGCGGCGACCGCGACATCGACGCGCCGCCGGACGGCCGGCCGTTCGACGTACAGGTCCACGCCGGGCTCGAACGCCGCAGCGGATCCGCGCGCGGCACGTTCACGCTGGAACTTCGCCGCGCGGGCGCCGTGCGCGCGCTGCGCGGCGCGGTGGAGCGCGCCGTCCGCCGCGGCCGGCGCGTCCGCCGATTTGGTCCCATGACGTCGATGTTCCTGCACGAGACCGAGCGCTTCCGCACGAGTCTGCCCGGCAATGGCCCGGCGCGCGTGCGCGTCGTCGCGGCCGACGGCGCCGTCCTCCCGACATTGCACGTCGCGATTCTGCCGCCGCCGTGGGGCGAGTCCGCGGTTCCGCTGGCGCTCGGCGTCGTCGCCGTACTGGGTCTGGTGGTCGACGTCGCCGCTCGCCGCTCACGCGTCCACGTGCACGCGTTTCCGCCCGTCGCGTTCGCCGCCGTGTTCGCCTTCGAGCTGGCCCGCGATCTCAACGTCGACGATCCGCTCCCCTCGGTGCTCGGCGTCGGCTTGCTGGCCGGGCTCGCAGCCGCTGCCGCGTGGGCGATTGCCGCCGTGGCTGGCGCCCTCGTGCGAAGCGAACGGCCGGCGGCCGTGGGATCCGCCAGCGACGCGGGCGCGCTTGCACCCGCGGCGCGGACCGATCGACGCGACCCGAGCGGATGAGAGTCGTCGCAAAATTCGTCAGCGCGATCCTCGTCGGCATCTGCGCGATCGTCGCCATCGATGGCTGGCTGACCGTGCGCCGGGAGGTCGCTCTGTTCGACGCCAAGCTCCGGCAGGATGCCGTCGAACTCGGCCGTGCGCTCGACCGCACGTTGTCGGACGTCGCGCGGCGATCCGGCGTCGATCGCGCGATCGCCATCATCGACGATCTCGATCGCACGCTTGTCGGCCTGTCCCTGCGCTGGGTCTCCGCGAGCGCGCCGGCCTCCGCTGCACCCCGGCTGCCGGACGCTTTTGCGCGCGCAGTGCGCAATCGGTCGACGCCGGCCAGCGCCGTCGATCCCGCCACCAACGTCCTGTTCACCTATGTCGTGCCCGAGTTCGCGGGCGCGAACGAGGGCGCCATCGAGATCGGCAAGTCCCTCTCCTTCCGCGACGGATACGTCGAACGCACGACGGTGCGGACCGCGATCATGGTGGCCGCGACGATCGTCGTGTGCGCCGCCATGGCGACCACACTGGGCGCGTGGCTCATCGGGCGCCCCGTGAACAAACTTCTGCGCCACGCGCGCGCGATCGGCCGAGGCGACCTGGAATCGCGGGTCGCATGGACCGCCCACGACGAGTTGGGCGCGCTCGCGAACGAGATGAACCACATGGCCGCCAGCCCGGCGCGCGCGAGAGAGCGCGTCGCGGCCGAGACGGAGCAGCGCATCGCCGCGCTCGACGAACTGCGCCACGCGGAGCGCCTGGCCACCGTCGGAAAACTGGCGTCGGGAGTCGCGCACGAACTCGGTACACCGCTGAACGTCATCATCCAGCGGGCCGCCATGATCGAACGCGGCGAAGTCGCGGGACAAGAGAGTGTGCATAGCGCACGGGTGGTGCGTGAGCAGGCGATGCGCATCACCGGCATCGTCCGGCAGTTGCTCGACTTCGGGCGGCGGCGGGCCGTCCACCGGGAAACCGTGCCGCTCGTCGACCTCGCGCGCGAAGTCGCCGAACTGGTCGCTCCACTCGCGGCACAGCGCAACGTGACCGTGTCCGTGCGCCAGAGCCCGCTCGATGCGGCCACCTCCCCGTGCGCGAGCGGCGACCGCGAGTTGCTTCGGCAGGCCCTTACGAACCTCGTCGTCAACGCCATCCAAGCGTCGCCGGACGGCGGTGAAGTCATCGTGGAGATCGGCATCACCGTCGATCCCGGCGGACGTCGCTGGGCGTCGGTCGCGGTAGAAGACCGCGGCGCGGGGATCCCCGAATCCATCGCCCACCGCATCTTCGAGCCATTCTTCACGACGAAAGACGTTGGCGAGGGCACCGGGCTCGGCCTGTCGATCGCGTTCGGCATCGCACGCGACCACGGCGGGCGGTTGCGCGTGGACCGACTGCGCGAGCCCACACGGCTGTCGCTTGCGCTCCCGGTGGCCGACGCAACGTAATGGTCGGACCGCTCCGCCTGGCAGGGGCGTACGGGATGGCCTACGGTTACTCCCGTCATGGAGCCTTCCGTTTTGATCGTCGACGACGACGCGGAGCTTTGTCGCACGCTCGAAGCGGGTCTCACGCGGCGCGGCTTTGCCGCTCGATGGTGCACGCATGCGAGCGACGCGCTGGTCGCAGTGAGCCGGGACGACTTCGACGCCGTGGTGGCCGACGTCCGTCTGCCCGGCCTCAGTGGGCTCGCGCTGTGCGAGCGGATCGCCGCGAACCGCCCCGACGTCCCCGTCGTCGTGATGACCGCGTTCGGGTCCATGGACGCCGCCATCGACGCCATTCGCGCGGGGCATACGACTTTCTCACCAAGCCGGTTGAAGTCGACGCCCTGGCCCTCGCGCTGCGCCGCGCATCCGAACACCGCCGCCTGCGGCGCGAGGTCCAGCGCCTGCGAGAATGCGTGCGCCAGGCCGGCCAGTTCGACCGCCTGCTGGGCAACAGCGACGCCATGCGGAGCCTGTTCGAACAGCTGGCCCGCATCGCCGTAGCCGACGCCCCCGTTCTGGTGGTCGGAGAAACCGGAACGGGGAAGGAACTGGTGGCGCGCGCGCTGCACGCGCGCAGCGGCCGCAAGGGTCCGTTCGTCGCGATCAACTGTGCCGCCGTACCGGAGACACTGCTCGAGAGCGAGTTGTTCGGCCACGAGAAAGGGGCATTCACTGGAGCGCACGCGCGCCACGAGGGCTTGTTCGCAGCCGCACGCGGCGGGACGCTTCTGCTCGACGAGATCGGCGACATGCCGTTGTCCCTGCAGCCGAAACTGCTCCGCGCGCTGCAAGAGCGCACGATCCGCCCACTCGGTGCCACCCGCGAGGTTGCAGTCGATGTGCGCGTGATCGCGGCGACGCACTGCGACCTCGACGAGCTGATCCAACGAGGCCGGTTCCGAGCCGATCTCTACTACCGATTGGCCGTACTGCCGGTGCGGGTTCCGCCGCTACGCGAACGAGGTGGCGACATTCTATTGCTCGCACAGCGCTTTCTCGAGCAAAGCGCGACGCGCGCCGGCAAGGCCATCTCAGGGCTGAGCCCGGAGGCCGCTCGGCGACTCGGCGACTATCCGTGGCCGGGGAACATTCGCGAGTTGCAAAACTGCATCGAACACGCCGTTGCGATGGCCCAACACACCGAGATCCTCGTCGAGGACCTGCCCGAGCCCCTTCGCACCTACCGGAGTTGGCGATCCGGCCTCGTACATGAGGCCGACGAGTTGATGTCCCTCGAGGAACTCGAACGTCGATACATCGTGCACGTGCTGCGCGTCACCGGTGGCAACAAACGCCGCGCCGCGCAGATCCTGGGTCTGAACAGGGCGACCTTGTACCGCAAGCTCGAGCGCTACCGAGTCCAATGACCGGGCGGCGGCCGCACGGGCCGCGGGCTGGCGTATGCTCGGCGCATGGCGGGCGACATGACCGGGCGCGTGTGCGTCGTGACGGGCGCGAACACCGGGATCGGCGCGGCGACGGCGCGGACGTTGGCGGCGCGCGGCGCGCGCGTCGTGCTCGCGTGCCGCTCGGAGGAGCGAGCGCGGCCGGTGATCGACGCGATCCGCGCGACCGCAGGCGACGACCGCGTCGATTTCGTGCGGCTCGACCTCGGCGACCTCGCCGACGTGCGCCGCGCGGCGCGCGAGCTGCTCGACCGCGGCCACCCGATTCACGTCCTCGTCAACAACGCCGGCGTCGCGGGCCAGCGGGGCGCGACGCGCGACGGCTTCGAACTCGCGTTCGGCGTCAACCACCTGGGTCACTTCTTGTGGACCTCGCTGCTGATGGACCGCCTGCGCGCCAGCGCCCCCGCCCGCGTCGTCAACGTGTCGAGCAAGTCGCACTTCGACGCGCGCGGCATCGACTGGGATGCGGTGCGCCGGCCGACGGCCACGTTCACCGGCCTGCGCGAATACGCGGTGAGCAAGCTGGCGAACGTGCTGTTCACCGCCGAGTTCGCGCGCCGGCACCGCGACGCGGGCGTCACCGCGTACGCGTTGCACCCGGGCGTGATCGCGACCGACGTGTGGCGGCGCGTGCCCTGGCCGGCCCGCGCCGCGATCAAGGCGTTCATGAAGTCGCCCGAACAGGGCGCGCGCACGACGCTGTACTGCGCGTCCGATCCGGAGGTCGCCGGCGAGTCCGGGTTCTACTACGACGACTGCCGGCGGCGGTCGCCGAGCGCCGTGGCCCGCGATCCGGCGCTGGCCGCCGAGCTGTGGCGGCGCAGCGCGCAGTGGACCGGGGTCGCGTAGCGGCGCGCCGTGCGCCGGGGTCGCGTAGCGGCGCGCCGTGGACCGGGGTCGCGTAGCGGCGCGCGTGCGCCGTCACGATGCGCCGCCGGTGTCCGGATCGCGTGCACCGCGCCGGCGCCGGGCGCGAACCGCCGCGCCGCCGACCACGACGCCGGCGATGTCGGCGACGTCGATGGCCACTTCCGCGCCTCGCGGCGGCTTCCCGCGCAGCGCGAGCCGGCCCCGGCGCAGTTCGAGGCGTCGAGGCACGAGCTGAAGCTCCGCCGGCCGGGACCGCGAGCGCGTGCTGAATCGCACCGCGCAAAGGCGCCCGCGGATCGCGGCGTCCACCAGACCGTCGACGACGTCGGCCGCCGCGCCGAGTTCCGCCGGCAGCGTGCCGTCGGAGTCGAACACGCTCGCGATCCGATCGAGCCACTCGTGGTCCCGCGCGGCCAGCAGCGCGCGCACGACCTGCGCGACCTGTTCGAGATCGCGGTAAAGCGGCGTGTCGCGCAGCGGTCGCAGCGCGGCGAGCGCGAACCACAGCGCGACGAGCTGCATCGGTCCCAGCGGCCGCGCGGCGTCGACCGCGGGCGGCGCGTGGGCGATCCGGTAGCGCCTGCGCTGCGCCCCGGCGCGCTGCTCGTCGACGGGAAACACCTGCTCGATGGTCGCGAGGTCGCGTTCGATCGTCGACTTGCTCACGCCGAACTGGTCGGCGAGCTGCTTGACGGTGAACCAGCGGGGCGACCGCGCCAGCAGCAGGACGAGGCTCCACTGGCGGACGAGCTGCTGCGAGTCGCGGCAGCGGGGACGGCGAGACGTGGGACGTGCGGGCGACATCGCGTCCAGGCTCGCAAACCGCCCGGACACGCCCGCTCCGCCGAGCCGGTTTTCCCGTGCGATCGTCGTGCGTTGCGCCCCATCGCGGCGCGCCCGCGGCCGGCCGCGGGCCGTCAGGCGCCGTCGCCGTACAGCGCCAGCGCCTGGCGCGCGCGCCGGGCCACCGCTTCGCGCAGCTCGGGCGGCTCGAGGACTTCCGCGTCGCCGCCGTGCGCCAGCAGCCAGTCGGCCACGCCCTCGAGCGCCGCGAAGTGCAGCCTGCCGACGACCGCTCCGTCGGCGGCGTCCTCGACCGAGTCCGGCGGCCATTCCTCGCGCACCACCCGCGCGGCCCGTCCGGTGAACCGCACCCTCGCCTCGTCGACGCGGCCGACGAGCAGTTTGCCGGACCGGCGGTAGCGTTCGACCTTGAACCCGGACGGCACGTCGAATGCCTCGTCGGTGACGGCCACGCTCTTGATCCGCTCGACTTTGAACATGCGCACGTCGCGGCGCAGGCTGTCCCGACCGACGAGATACCACTGGCCGAGGTGCTGGATCAGCGCGTAGGGCCGCACGCGGCGGCGCGTCATGGCGTCCCGGCTCGCCGTGTAGTACTCGATGTCGACCGCGCGGCAGCGCCGCTGGGCGTCCCGCAGCCGCGCGACCCGGCCGGCGATCCCGGCGTCATCTCCTTCGAACGCGACGCGCGTCTCGGCGGCGTCGACGGCGTCGCGCGCGCCGGCGGACATGGCGGCGCGCAGCTTGTCGAGTGCGCGCGCCGCAGCGTGCCCGAGGTCGCCGCCGCCCATCAGCGCGCGCATCGCGATCGCGAGGGCGAGCGCCTCGCTGCGGCTGAGCCGGATCGGCCGGCCGAAGTCGAGCGCGATGTCCACGTGAACCCAGTCCCGCTCGATGTACGCGTCGATCAGATCGTCGGGGCCGAACGGCGCGCGCCCGGCCATCGTCGCCGTCTCGATCAACTCGCGCACGCGCGCGGCCGCCAGCCCCAGCTCCTGTTTGATGTCGCGCACGTGTGCGCGCCCGCCGCGCTGGCGAACGAACGCGATCAAGTTGAGCGCGTCGCGCACCCGCGCGCTGAGCCGCGCACTCACGCCGCCGCCCCCCCGCGACCGGCCGCCGCCCGCAGCGCGGCCACGACCCGGTCGCGCACCGACGCCGGCGACACGACGCGCACGTTGGGCCCCTGGCGGAGCGCCCACTCGACGAGGCCGTCGGTGTTGGTCACGTCCAGGTCGACGGCCGCCCACCCGTCGCGCGCGGGGCCGACCGGCGTGCCGAGCGCCTGCTCGGCCAGCCACGCGCGATCCGCGCGCACCTCGACGCGCGTGCGAATCGCCGGATGGACGCGAAACCTCCACGCGGGTTGCATCTGCCACTTTTCGAGCGAGAACTCGGGCGGCACCGAGAACTCGGGCGGCTCCGCGTCCGGATCGGCGAGCGACAGCGCGCGCATGCGATGGAGCGAGAACTGGCGAACCTCGCCGCGCAGATGGCAATAGCCGATCACCGCCCACCGCCCGCGCCAGCAGCGCAGCGCATACGGGTCGATCGTGCGCTCGGCCACCTCACCGGTGTACAGGGCGCAGTAGACGACCCGCAACCGGCGGCCGCGCTCCACCGCGTCCGCGGCCAGCTCGAGGCGGCTCGACAGGTCGGCGACCGGCGCGTGGGCCGGGTGGTTCAACAGCACCCGTTTGGCCGCTTCGCGCGCCGCGCGCCGGCGGTCGTCCGCCGTGACCATCGACAGCTTCTCGAGCGCCGCCTCGAGGTCGTCCCGATACGGGAACTCCGGCCGGCGAACCATTCCCCGGCCGGCGATGACGAGCGCGGCGAGTTCGTCCACGTCGAAGTCGATCTCCGGCAAAAACACGTCGCGCCGATCGATGACGTAGCCCGCGCCGTCGCTGCGGTCGACGTAGCGAAGCGGCAGGCCGAGTTCGACCAGGATCTGCTTGTCGCGGGAGAACTTGCGCTCGAACGCCGCGTCCGACACCGCGCCGTAGTCCTCTGGGAACCAACTGCGAATTTCCTCGCGCGACACCGGTTCGCGCGCGTCGAGCAACGAGGCGATCAGCCTCAGGATGCGCTCGGTTTGATCCACGGCCCCACCCCGCTGATGCCGCGATCGTACGCGCCGCCGCGGGCGCAGACAAGTTCGCGAACGCACAGAGAAATCACCGATCGGCGGCCGTCGCGCGTCCGCCGTGTAGCCGAATGTGGGCGCACGTCGGGCAAAGAACCCGGCGCCAGTGAAACCACGGAGGCCCCATGTCGAACCGATGCTCATCCGGCCCCAACTCGCCGCAGGACGCCCGCCCGGCGTGCCACCCGTTGTGGGAGCGCGCGGACGCGCGCGGCGCGCGCAACGCACCGACTGCGATGGCTGCATTCCGCTGGCCGTCGCGGCCGGTGCGTGACCTGTTCGTCACGCACTTCGCGGCGCTGCGCGATACGTGCGGCCGCCTTCCGGCCGCCGGTGTCGCGATCGTCGCGATCGACGAGACGCACGACCGCATCGCAGGCGCGGTCTGTGTCGAGGCGACGCCCACGCGGCCGAACGCGGCGATCGTCGGCCGGCACAGCCGCGCCGACCTGTACTTGCCGGATGACCCGACGGTCGCGTTGCGCCACCTCGCCATCATCGTGCCGCCGTTGCTGTCGTCACTCGACGCGACCGGCATTCGATATCGCGTGGTCGACCTGCGCACCGGCATCGGCTTCGGCACCGAGCGAGACCCGGTGCTGCACTCGATCACGGCCGACGGCCCGGCGTGCGTGCGCGTCGCGGGCTACGCGCTGTTCTGCCTGCCCGCCGGAGAAGCCGCGGACTGGCCAGACGACCCCGATGCGGCATGGGAACGGTTTCCCGCGTGCCGCTACGTGACCGCCCGCCCGCTGCCGGAGGGGCTGCCGGCCGTGCGGCGGCCGCCGCGCGGAACGCCCGCCGGTCGTCGAGGCAGCCCGCGGGACACGCTCGTCGTCGTCGGTCGCGGCCCCTTCGAGGCGCGTCGCGCGGACGTCCTCGGCGGCGGCCCCCCGGTAGGAGAGCTCGTCGTCGAGCACCGCGGCGGCGGGCGCGAGCGGCTGCTCGTGGGCGACACGGCCGCGGCCGCAGGGATCCTGCTCGGCCGCTACCCCCGCTGCGACGTCGATCTGCTGCGCGCATTCGACGACGAAAGCGTGTCGCGGGTCCATCTGCTGGTGGTTCGCGTCGGCGATCGCATGGTTGCGATCGATACGGCGAGCACGAACGGCACGTGGCCGGTCGACGCCGACGGGGCCTGTGGTTCCGGCGATGGGACGCCTCCGCGCGTCGTCGACCTGACGCCGTCGCGCACGCTCGAACTCGGCAGGGGGCACGTCGCCGTCGCGTGGAACACCGACGCCCGCGCCGCGTGACGCGCGCGGGTCGAGCGCGCCTGCGAAGTCGACGCCGTCGCGTAGGCCGGCCGCGGCGCCCCGGTGCCCGGAGTCCCCGGCCCCGACCCGCGCGCGCCGCACGCGCGGGCGTCGGTGCCGTGGCGCCCGCCGCGCGCGGCCCCGCTCGCTTGCGCGCCGGCGCCGGCGTCGGCGTTTCGACACGACAGCATAACCTGTTGGATTCGCAGTAGAAACCGCGGATCGCACCGCTCGCGCGTCCGCGGCGGTTGCCAACATGGTGACATGAGTTCGCCGACTCCCACGGCCGCCGCGCCCAGAGACCTGATCGACGCGATCGCCGCGTTCGCCCGCGCGATTCGCACCGGCGACCCGATCGCCGTCGACGACCTCACGTTCGTGCCCTTGTTCGGCCCCACCGCGTCCCGCTCGTTCCTGCCACTTGCGGCCGCCCTCGACCGCGGCCACATCACCGTCGGCGAAATCGGCGCAGCAGGCGACGTCAACTGCCTGCACGTCGACAACGCCGGCGACGAGCCGGTATTGCTGTTCGACGGCGAGCAGCTCGTCGGCGCCAAGCAGGACCGGGTCGTGAACACGTCGATTCTCGTACCCCCGCGCGCGCGCATCCGGATCCCGGTGTCGTGCGTCGAACAGGGCCGCTGGAACTACCGCACGCGCACGATCGCCGCCGGCGCGATCCTGTCTACCGACATGCGCCGGTCGAAGATGGCGCGCGTCACCACCCAGTTGCGCTGGTGCGGCCGGTTCGACGCCGACCAGCGCGCCGTGTGGCGCGAAGTCGCGGGCCGCGCCCGCCGGCGCGGCGTCCACGCTCCGACCATGGCACTGAGCGACGTGCTCGCCGCCGACGCCGGCCACGTCGACGCCGTCCGCGCGGCCGCGCCTGTCCAACCGGGGCAGACCGGGCTCGCCGCGTTCCTCGCGGGACACCTGCTGGCAGCGGACGCGGTCGGCTCGGCCGAGGCATACGCGCACCTGCACGACCGCCTCGTCGCAGCCGCCGCCGCCGAAGCGGTCGACCGCCCGCGATCGTCGGGCCGACAGCCGCCGTCACTGCACGCCGCGGTACACGACGCGTTGTCCGGCGCGACCACCGTCGCGACTCCGCCCGGCTCGGGCACGGACGTGCGCGCCATCGGCAAAGCCTTCCGCTTGGCCGCCCTCGTCGCCGACGGCGACGTCGTCCACCTCGCCGTGTTTTCCACGGCGTAGCGGGCCGCACCCCGCGCGTCCGGGCGCGCGTCAGTCGAGTTCGCTCTTGATCCGCTCGATCACCTCGGTATAGGAGGTGCTCTTGACGACTTCCGCCAGCTCGCGCGTGTACCGCGCCACCAGGTCCGGCCGGTCCCGCTCCTTGGCATCCCGCAGCGCGCGGTACAGCGACACGTACGCCCGCTCCGAATTGACGAAGTATTCGACCGCCGCTAGGACCGCCCGCGCCGCCGACGACGCGATCGACCGGGACGAGTCCGCAAACGTGAACACCTGCCCCTCGCTGTTGCGGACCTCGAGCGATACCACTCCGATCGCATCGGCCCCGGAGCGCTCGTTCTTGGTGTCGAACTTGGCCTGCACGTCGAACCCGGTGAACTCGATCGTTTCGAGCGAGCGGTATTCCGGCGCGAACCGCGACAGCAACGCGTGCGTGAGCGCGTCCACCAGCCCCACGCCCGTCCCCTCGACCGTGTACCGGTTGTTGCCGTCGGGATCCGACAAGTCGACGCGCACGGTGCTCTGGCCGGTCTCGAAATCCTCCTCGAGCACCAGCCCGAGGATGCGGTGTTCGAGGTAGTCCGCGCCGAGCGCGCGCTTGATGATGTCGAGGTTCTGTTCGGGACGCTGGGTCATGCGTAGGTTCTATGATACCGCACTCGGGACACCCCGCCGGTGACAAGTTCCTCCCTCCCCGACATACTTTGCCCGACAACGACCCCGTCCCGCCGCGCCTCCGAACATGAACGCCTGCGTACAACGGCTGGCCCGCCTGATCGCGTATCACACGGAGAATCCCGGCGGGGACGAGGTCGCCATCTGCAGCTACCTGGCGGGCGAGCTGCGCGCGCGCGGCTGCGATGCCGCGCGCGTGGTCCGCGTGCCGCGAACGCGCGACGGCCGACCGCAGATGGGCGCCTACGTGTTCGCCCGCTGGGGCACGCCTCGCACGCTCGTCAACGTTCACGTCGACACGGTGCCAGCCAACACCGGCTGGACCGCCGACCCGTGGACTGCGCGAGTCTCGGACGGCCGGGTCGTCGGCCTCGGCGCCGCGGACACCAAAGGGGCGATCGCGGCCCTGCTCACCGCACTCGACCGCCGCTCGCCGCGCGACTTCGGCGTGTTGTTCAGCGGCGACGAGGAGCGCGGCGGCACCTGCATTCGCGCGTTCCTCGCCAGCGAGGACGCGCGCGCGGTCGAGCGCGCCATCGTCTGCGAGCCCACCGGGCGCCTCGCCGGCGTCCGCCACCGCGGCATCGTGGGCCAGCGCGCGCGAGTCGCCGGGCGCGGAGGCCACTCGTCGGCCGCGGACCGCCTGCCCAAGCCGATCGTAACCCTCGCGCACCTCGCGATCGCGCTCGACGACCTCGGACGCGCCGCGCTCGACGACGGGCCGGACGACATGAAGGGCATCTGTCTGAACGTCGCGAGCCTCGACGGCGGCGTCGCGTTCAACGTCGTCCCGGATGCCGCAACGCTCACGTGGTCGCTGCGCCCGCCGCCGGGCTTCGACATGGAGCGGTGGCGTGCGGCGGTACGCGCGCGCGCCGCCGCCATCGACCCGGCCATCGACATCGACACGTTCGTCGACAACCCGCCGTTCGACGCCGGCGACACGGGTTGGATCCGGACTCTCCTCGGCAACCGGGTCCGCGCGCTCGCGCCGCTGCAGTTTTGGACGGAGGCCGCCGAGTTCGTGCGCGCCGGCATGGCGGCCGTCGTCGTCGGTCCCGGCGCAATCGAGCAAGCCCATGCGGCCGACGAATACGTGACGGTGGACGACCTCGAATGGGCCGTCGACCTGTTCGCACACGTGCTGGAGCAGGCTCGTGCGCCCGAGTGACGTCGTTTTGCGGTTTCTCGCCAGCGTCGCGACCCGCGGCGAGATCGACTACTACCTGGCGCTGTTTCGCTCCGACCGGCCGGAACGATTCGCCGTGCTGTCCGTCGACCCGCGCGTCGATCGCGCCGCCCTCGATCTCGACCTGCGATACCTCGCAGCCCTCGACCTCCACCCATACGTCGCCCGGCCCGACGACGACTTGCTCGCCGTCGTCCGGGCGCGGCGCGCAAAGAAAGTCGTGTTCCTCGGCCCCTGGCCCGGTCTCGAACCGCGCGGCGCACCCGTGCCGTCGATCGTCGACGTCCGCGAGGTCGATGCGCTCGCGCCCAGGTTGCCGTCCGACCAGCGCGCCGTGGTCGAAGAGGCCCGCCGCATCCTCGATGGCGCCGACCACGACGTCACCGCGGCGGTCACGGGCCCACTCGACCTGCTGCGCGAACTGTTCACGGTTCGCGGCGCCGGCACGCTCATCCGCCGCGCCGCCCCGATTGCGGTCGCGCGGCGCTGGGCCGATGTCGACGTGCCGCGCGTGGCTGCGCTGATGCGGTCGGCGTTCGGCGCCGAACCGCACCCTGCCGTGTTCGCGCGCGCGGTCGCCGGGTTGTACGTCGCGGGCGACTACGACGGCGCGGCGGTGGTCGAACCCGCGCCGCTGGGCGCGTACCTGTCGAAGTTCGCGGTGGACGCCGGCGCGCGCGGGGCCGGCATCGGCCGCGACCTGTGGCGCGCGGTGACCGCCGACCACCCGGCGCTCGTGTGGCGCGCGCGCCCCGACAATCCGATCGTGTCGTGGTACACGGCCCACTGCGACGGCATGGCGCGCGGCGATCGCTGGGTGGTCTACTGGCGTGGACTCGAACCGCAGGACATTCCCCGCGCGATCGAGTTCGCGCGCGCGGCACCGGTGGACTTCGACCGGCGGATGTGACCGTTGCGCGCGGGACGGCGCGAGTCGCACCGGCCGCGAGCCACCCGCGGACACGAGCATTTTCTTTTTGCGCCCGAGAGCGCATGATGGAGGGGCATGGATCCCCGCCTGCGCGCCGTGTACCTCGTCGCCGTCGCCGTCGGGGTGTTCTTCCTGCGCGACCCCGCCGCGGTCGGCGCGGTCGCCGCCGCGCAAGCCGTACTGTTCGTCGCCGTCGGACTCGGCGCCCGCGCCCTCGTCCGCCAACTGCGCAAGCTCGCGCTGTTTCTCGGCGTGATCTTCGTCGCCTACGCGCTCGTCGGGACGGGCGAAGCGGGCCAGACGTGGCGTACGGTCGCCGGCTTGCGGTGGAGCGTGCCCGGCGCCGCGCTCGGGCTCGGGATGGTGCTGCGCATCGCGGCGGTCGTGCTCGCGTCGCAGGTCGCGCGCGCCGGCGACCCGCGCGCGCTGGCCGCGGGACTCGGCAAGCTCGGCGTGCCCCGCATGGCGGCCCTGGCGATCGACACGACCCTCGCACTACTCGGCGACGGCGGCGGGCGCGGCCAGGGCCGCGGCGCCGGGCGCGGCCAGGGCCGCGGCGGCGGGCGCGGCCAGGGCCACGGGGGCGGCGATGCGGCGGGCGCGCCCCCGCCCGAGTCGACAGACGCGCCGGCCCGCGGGATCGGGGCCCGCGTGCGCGACTTTTGGGCCGCGCTCGGCCGTCTCGGCCGCGGCGACATGACGCGCCTCGTCAGCCGCATCGACGCCCAGATCGACCGCGCTGCCGACTACATCGTCGCCCACACCGGCGAGGCGGATCGCGGCCGCGCGCGCGACGTCGCCGTGATCGCCGGCATGGCGCTCACGATGCTCAGCGTCAAGGTGCTCAAGCTGCTGCCGGGCTTGCCGTTCGCGCCGGGGCACAAGGGCGTCGTGCTGATCCCGCTGTACTTCGTCGCGGCGCGGCTCACGCGGGCGCGGTTCGGAGCGACCTGGACGGGGCTCACCATGGGCGCGGTGGCGTTCTTGATGGGCGACGGCCGCTACGGCGTCTTCGAGATCTTCAAGCACGTCGCACCGGGCCTGCTGGCCGATGTCCTCGTGCCGGTGGTCCCGCGCAACGCCGGCCGCGCCGCGTGGGCTGCGGTCGGCGCCGTCACCGCCCTCGGCCGGTTCGCGACGGTCACCGCCATCGCCCTTTGTGTGCAACCCCCGGCAGTCGTGTACGCTCTGTTGGTCCCCGGACTGATCGTCCATGGCACGTTCGGGGTCCTGTCCAGCATCGTCACGGCCCCGCTGCTGCGCGCCATCGACGCGCGATCGTCCACACGGGGCAATCCGCGGTGCGCACCCGACTGCCACGATACACCGACCGACAACCGCGACGAGACAGACTCCACGGAGGCCGCATGAGCAAACTGGTGACCGGCGACGGCCGGACCCACATCGAATCGAAACTGATGCGCGAATCGCTGCAGGACCGCGGCGTGGTCGCCGGCACCGACAGCAGCGAGGATCTCAAGATCTTCCCGGACGTCGCCCTCGTGAGCATCGGCGGCCAGAGCATCTTCGACCGCGGGCGCGACGCGATCGTCCCGCTGGCCGAGGAACTTGGCGCCCTTCACGCGTCGCGCAAGCACAAGATTATCGTCGGTGTCGGCGGCGGCACCCGCGTGCGTCACACCGCCGCGGTGGCGCTCGATCTCGGCATCCCGACCGGCGGCATCGCCCAGCTCGTCGGCGCGATGGAGGAACTCAACGCCATCATGCTCAACACGCTGCTGGCCAAGCACGGTTCCACCACGATGCCGCGCGACCACTTCTGGGATCTGCCCCTGTACTTCTCCGCCGGCATCCTGCCGATCGTGATCTCCGTGCCGCCGTATCACTTCTGGGAACCACCGGCGCGCGAGGGCGCCCTGCCCGAGCACGGCTCGGACTTCGGTCTGTTCCAGATCGCGGAGGTGCTCGCCCTCGGCAAGCTCATCTACGTCAAGGACGAGGACGGCCTGTACGACAAGGATCCCAAGAAACACGACGACGCCGTGCTCATCCGCAAGACGACGCTCGCCGAGATCCTGGCGAACCCGCCCCTCGAGTCGATCCTCGACCGCGCCGTGTTCGAGCAGTGGCGCGACGCGAAGAACGTCAAACGCATTCAGATCGTAAACGGCCTCGTGCCCGGCCAGCTCACCGCTGCGCTCGAAGGAGAGGACGTCGGCACCGTCATCACCAAGGAGTGACCGTACCGTGACCGCGGACCGCAAGATCATCGACAGCCCGCTCGCGGGCGCCACCCTCACCGAGCCCGGCGCCGGCGGTTTCGACTACCGGCCCGTCGCCGTCATGCCGGACGTCAAGGTGCTCAAGCTCGGCGGCCAGAGTCTACTGGACCGCGGGCGAGCCGCCGTATTCCCCGTACTCGACGAGATCGTCGCCGCGCGCAAGCGCGGTATCGCCGTGCTCGTCTGCACCGGCGGCGGCACCCGCGCGCGCCACATCTACTCGATCGCAAGCGAACTCGAACTGCCGACCGGCGTGCTCGCCAAGCTCGGCTCGTACATTCCGATGCAGAACGCGCGCATGATGCAGATGCTCTTGGCCAAGCATGGAGGCATCTTCATCCTGCCGGACGACTTCGAGAAACTCCCGCTGTACCTACAACTCGGCTGTATTCCGATCATGAACGGCATGCCGCCGTACGAGTACTGGGAAAAGCGCGAAAGCGGCAGCCGGATCCCGCCGCACCGGACCGACGCCGGCGTGTTCCTGTCGGCCGAGTTTCTCGGCGTGCGCCGCGCCCTGTTCATCAAGGACGAGGACGGCCTGTTCACACACGACCCCAAGAAGGACCCGAACGCCACGCACATCCCGCGGATCAGCGCGCAGGAACTCCTAAAACGGGATCTGCCCGACCTGGTCCTCGAGCGGTCCGTCATCGAGATGATGACGTACTCGAAGTGGACGAAGGAGTGCCAGATCGTCAACGGCCTCAAGCCGGACCAGGTCCGCGCGGCGCTCGACGGCGAAGACGTCGGGACGATCATCTACTCGGAGACGTGAAGCGGGGCCGGTCGCACACTGCGGCGGCGGTCGTCGCGGTCGCCGTCTGCCTCGCCACGACGCCGGCCGGTGCCGGCGGTCGGGGGCAGCCGCTGCCTCCCGGATCCCGTCCGCTCGGCCCGGGGCAGTTCGAGTCTGGCCGGGGGTTTCGCGACACCCTGCGCTTCTATCAGCGACGCTTTCGACTCGACCGCGTGTCCGTGGACGCCGTCCCCGTGTACGGCTACCGTGGCGTACTCGTCGCCCGCTTCCTGCGGCGCGACGCCGGAGCCCCCTGGGCCGCCCTACACATCTTCCAAGTCCGCGGACGCACACACATCGTGTTCGTCAACCAGTCCCCCTTGACGGAGCGGCCGAGTCGAGGTAGTTACCTGACTCCGGGAATCGCTCCGGGATCGTCTAACGGCAGGACGGCAGACTCTGGATCTGTCTATCTTGGTTCGAATCCAAGTCCCGGAACTGACATTTTGGCCCCATAGTCTAGCGGTCTAGGACGTCGGCCTCTCACGCCGAAATCCCGGGTTCAAGTCCCGGTGGGGTCACAACTTGCAGCGCCTCCGGCCCCCACGGCTCGGGGGCGCTCGCCTTTTCGGCCTCTCACGCGGCGTCGACCATCCGGGGTTCCCGTCCCGGTGGGGTCACAACTTGCAGCGCCTCCGGCCCCCACGGCCCGGGGGCGCTCGCCTTTTCGGCCTCTCACGCGGCGTCGACCATCCGGGGTTCCCGTCCCGGTAGGGTCACAACCTGCAGCGCCTCCCCCGCGGCTCGGCCATGCCGAACGCGCACCCCGTTCGCGCCGGCAGTCGCCGCGGTGCCGCCAGCGCAGCGGGGCACCCCGGCGGCCTCGCGTGCCCGGGCGAGATACCGCCAACCGGGCGCCGCCCGTCCCTCGCGCGCGCGCCGCGCCGGCTCCGGCCGCCTACGGGACCATCGGCTCCGACATGCTGCAGGCGCTTGCGAACGACGGGACGGGAGAGTACGGCGCCGTCTCGATCGACCGTCCTGGGGCACGGAACGCGCCCGCGAGGAACACGTACGACCCCAGCGGCTGGAGCACCCCCGGCGGAATCTGCAGCTCGGTGTCCCGGGTCACCAGAGACGCGACGAACGCAAACCGCGTCTCGCCGCCGACATCTCCGAGCTTGTAGACATCGATGCCGTAGTAGTCCGCGTCGCCGACGCTCGGCGGCGACCAGGACAGCGTCGGCGTGAGGCCCACGTTCAGGAGCGCGTCGAACGCCGACGATCCGTCGATCGCAAAGTTGCCAATCGGGCCGACGCGAGGCCGGATCGGACTCGTCGCGAACGTCGCGATCGGCTCGGTCTGGGTGATGGCGCAATACAGCCTGCCGGGACTCGCGGTTCCGACGCTGTACTCGGTCGAGTACGCCGTGTACACCTGCCCGAGCACGTCCCAGCCGGATCCGAACGGATTGCCGAAGTTCAGCGTACCCGTGTTCACGTCGTCGACGGGCTCCCCCAGGAAGATCTGCAGCAAGTCGGGCGCATTGCCGTAGGGACCGTAGACGTTCGCCTTGGGCAGCGGTGACACGTACAGGTAGTCCATGCCGTGCTGCGCCCGCGGATTCGCATCGGTCACGAGCGACGCGAACTGCGATCGGCGCCAGTCGAAGCTGGCGGTCCCGTCGCGCACGATGTCCGCGAACGCGCCGCTGAGGGTCGTACCGACGCCGCTGGACTGCTCGAAGCTCGGCGCGGTGTAGAATTTCGTCGCGACCCGGTAGCTCAGACCGCCGGTGGTTACGCTCGACAGCTGCGTCATCGCCAGACGGTCTCCCGCGGTCGTCCCCTGGATGAGCGGCCGGCCGGACCAGTCGTAGGTCGCCCCCGCCAGGGCGGTCGCGCCCACCGCCGGCCCATTGGTGAGATCGTCGTCGGCGAACGCGACCTCGCCGAGGTTGGACGAGATGATCTGCAGCTCGTCGAGCGCATTCCACGCGCCCAGGCCGGTGACGTTGAACGTGATCGTCGACCCGCTCCCGGAGGCGGTCGCGTCGGGGCGGCCCCACTCGACGCGGGACAGATCCACGGTGCTCGCTCCCGTGACGAGGTAACGGTCGTTCACGCGCAGGTAGTACCGCGTGCCGGCCGGAACGTCGGGGATCGATGCGCTCCCGACCGCGCCCGTGCCGGAGTACACGTCGAAGTCCCCGGCCCCGTCGGGCACGAGCGCCTCGATCGTCGCGGAAGAAAAGTCGATCGGACGCGTGACCTCGCCCGAGTCGGTCACGTACCGCACCGAGCCGGTGATGTTGATCGTCCGCCGCGTGGCCGCATCCGGCGGCAGCGCGGCATCGGGCGGCGGTGCGGCGTCGGGCGCTCCAGCGGCGTCCGGCGCTGCCGCGGCATCCACGCCTCCCATATCGTCGTCGTCATCGCCGCCGCCGCCGCCACCACAGCCGACCGCCAACCACGCCGCGAGCAGCCCGCAGGCAACCCGCGGCGCGCCCGCGAAGCGACGACCGAGCCAACCCGAGGTCCGTCCACGTACCATTTGCACTGCCTCCTGTCGCGAGAGGGGAACTTCCCTGCTGCCGGCACCCTATCACCGCGCCGCGACGCCGACAACCGGGGCGCGCGGCCGCGCGCCCCTGGTCCGACTCGGGCTTTCGGCTACAGTGGCGAGGCGATGGCGATGTGGCACGCACAGCGGACAGCGCGCCGATGGCTGGCCGACGAGCGCGGCACCATCCGCAAGGACGCACCGCGCCGCGTCGCGCTGGTCTATCCCAGCCCGTACCGGGTCGCCATGTCGTCGCTGGGCTATCAGTGCATCTATAAGCGCCTCAATAGCCTCCCCGGCGTCGCCGCCGACCGGGCGGTGCTGCCGGACGACGTGGCCGCGCACCGCGCCGCAGGTGCGCCGCTGGTCACGCTCGAGCGGGAACAGCCCGTGGGCGAGTACCCGCTGATCGCGTTTTCCATCTCCTACGAGCTCGAACTCGCGGGCCTGATCGACTGCCTCGAGCTGGCCGGGGTGCCGCCGCTGCGGGCCGACCGGGGCCCGAACCACCCGCGCGTCGTGGCGGGCGGCCCGCTTACGTTCTCGAACCCCGCGCCGCTGGCACCGTTTTGCGACGTGATCGCCGTCGGCGAAGGCGAGCACCTCGCCGAAGAACTCGTCGCGGTCGGCGGCGACCCGGACCAGCTCGCCGGCCGCCCGGGGTTCTACGTCCCCGAACGCGACGGCGCGGCCGTGCCGGCGGTCGCCAAGGCCGACGACGCCGTGTTGCCGGCCCGGTCCCAGATCGTCACGCCGCACACCGAGCTGTCGTCGATGTTCTTGACCGAGACGTCGCGCGGCTGCTCGCGCGGCTGCACCTACTGCGTGATGCGGCGGTCGACCAACGGGGGCATGCGCGTCGTGCCGCTCGACACGATCCTCGAGGGCATTCCGGACGACGTGCGGCGCGTCGGCCTCGTCGGAGCGGCGGTGACCGACCACCCTCGCATCAAGGACCTGCTGCGCGCGCTCGTCGACGGCGGCCGCGAGATCGGCATCTCGTCGCTGCGCGCCGACCGCCTCGACGACGAACTGGCCGGACTGCTGCGCGCCGGCGGCTACCGCACGCTCACCGTCGCCCTCGACGGAGCGTCCGAGCGCCTGCGCGCGGAGATCGAGCGGCGCCACACCGAGCGCCACCTGCTACGCGCGGCCGAACTCGCACGCGCACATGGCTTTCACACCTTGAAGGTCTACATGATGGTCGGCCTGCCCGGCGAGACGGACGCGGACATCGACGAGCTCGTGCGGTTCACCCGCGAACTGCGCGACCTGTGCGGGCGGATCGCGTTCGGCGTCGCGCCGTTCGTCGCCAAGCGCCACACGCCGCTCGACGGCAGCCCGTACGCCGGCATCAAGACGGTGGAAGCGCGCCTCGCGCGGCTGCGGCGCGGCCTGCGCGGCATCGCGGACGTGCGCCCGACGTCCGCGCGGTGGGCGTGGGTGGAGTACATGCTGGCGCAGGGGCCGCCGGAGGCCGGATTGGCCGTGCTCGACGCCCACCGCGCGGGAGGGCGCTTCGCCGACTACAAGCGGGCGTTTGCGGCGCGCGGCGTCGAGCCGACCGGCCCCGTCGCGCGCGTGCCGTCGACGCGCGAACTGATCCAGCTTCGCCGCGCGGCGCAGCCGTGATCGATCACGCCGCGCGCCGGCCGCCGCGCTCGGCGCCGAGCGCGCGCTGGGTCGCGATCGTGCGCGCGACGAGCGCGACCCAGTCGGCCGGCCGGCGCGCCGCTTCGAACGGGGGCTCGTGCGGGCCGCTGCGCCACGCCGGCGGCGTCCAGCCGAGGTCGACCGCGGCGACGAGGAGGCGATAGGCGGCATCGACGAACACGTGCGATTGCATGCCTGTGGAGTAAGCATCCCGCGTGCCAGTCGCAAGGCGGGAACTCCCCGTGTGATTTCGCAACCTCCACGCGGCGGCGCCCCGCCCGACGCGCAGCGGCTGCGCCACCGGCGGCTCGTCGAGTCGCCAGGACCGTCCGAGATCCGGTGAACTCGAGTTCACCGCGGCACGTTCACTGAGCCGGCGTCGCGCTCACGGGGACCGCGGCTCGTACACGAGCGTCACCGTACGCGGGTCGATCTCGACCGCGACGCCGGGCGGCAGGCCTTCGACGATGACCGTCGCGCGGCGGCGCCGGCCGGCGATGTCGTCGTCGCCCAACACGTCGACGAACGGGACCACCTGATCGTCGGCGACCTGCTCGATCGCGCGCGCCGCCCCGCGCAACACGATCTTGACCGCCGCGGGCTCGACGCGAAACGCCGACAGCTCGGCGGTGCGCAGATCCGGGCCGGGCCGCAGCCGCACCGGCACCGCCGGCAGTTCGCGCGCCGACAGCGCCTCGGCGATCTCCACGGTGACCTGGACGCGCGGCTGGCCGACGACGTCGACGAACGGCCCGGGCGGCGCCAGGCCCACCTCGTCGGTGAACGACTCGCGCCGGCCGACGAGCGAGACCTCCTCGGTGAACACGCGGTCGGTGCGCGCGACGTACGACGCGGCCCCCGTCACTTCGACCGTGTCACATTCGCGGTCGCACGGCACGACGCGCGCTTCGAGCCGCGCCACGCCGTAGCCGCGCGCCGGGTCGCCGCGCGTCGCCACCGCGATCGGCACGCGCTTGGTCGTCCGCGGTTCGAAGCGGACCGGCATCGTGGGCGGGTCGATCGACACGATGGTGAGGCCGGGCGGCAGCCGGAACATGTCCGACCGAAAGATCAGATCGCCGTTCTTGAAGCGGCGCAGGTCGATGCGCACCGGCTCCAGCTCGCGCTCGTCGAACCGCTTGATGCGGCGCCAGCTCCCCTTGACCGTGATCCGCACCTGGTCGAGCCGGTCGGACACGAGCACCTGATCCTCCGGCAGCGTGTAGCTGATCGCGACGTACGCGCCGGCGACGGCGTCCTCGTCGCTGTGAACGAGGATGAACACGGTGAGCGCGAGAACGAACGCGATGAACTTGAGCCCGAGGTTCTCGAGCAGCGCTCCGCGCAAGAACCGGGCAACCGCTCCCCGAATCACTTCGCTCCCCTCGCTGCGCGCACAGCGTTGGTGTCCGCCGGTGCGAGCATGTCAGCGCGCCGGCTCCTCCGCCGGCGCCGCCGCGCGGTTGCGCGCGGTCGGCGTCTCGGCCACCGTGCGCGCCCGGCCGCTCGACTCGGCGGTGACGGCGCGCGCGGCGCGCTCGGCGCGCTCCATCCCCTCGGCCATCGCGGCGACCGCGCGCGCGATGTCGGCCGCCGCCCGCGCCTCGGCGGCGATCCGGCTCGCGCGCTCCTTTTCGCCGTAAAACAGGCCCATCAGCGCGCGCCGCAGCTCGTCGCGCTCCAGGTCGCGCGCGATGTTGCCGCCGAAACACAGCGAGATCTCGCCGCGCTCCTCGGACACGACGACCGCGACGGCGTCGGTCTCCTCGGTGATGCCGACCGCGGCCCGGTGGCGCGTGCCGAACTCCTTGACCAACGGCTGGTGCGACAGCGGCAACACGACGGCCGCGAGCTGAATGCGCAGCTGCTTGTCGATCAGCACGGCGCCGTCGTGGAGCTTGTTGTCGCGCGACGGAACGAACAGCGCGACCAGCAGCTCCGTCGACAGCTTCGCGTCGACCTCTTGGCCGTGGTCGACGAATCCGGTCAGGTCGGCGTCGCGCTCCATCACGATGATCGCGCCAATGCGGGCCTTCGCCATCTGTTCGGCCGCGTCGACCACCTCGTCGAGCGCGTGGCTCACCTCGCGGCTGCGGCCGAACGGGAACACGTTCTGTCCCAGCCGGACCAGGCCGCGCCGGATGTCCTGCTGGAACACGACGATGATGATGATGATGAAGTAGTTGATGAAGTTGTCGAGCAGCCACGACACCGTGGTCATCTCGAACCGATCGGCGGCAAAGAAGGCCGCGCCGATCAGGAACATGCCGATGACCATCTGCATGGCGCGCGTGCCCTTGATCGTGAGCAACACGCGGTAGATGACGTAGTAGACGAGGAAGATGTCCGCGCACAGTACGAGCACGTCGCGCGCCGACGCATCCCGCAACAGCGAATCGAACATCTGCCTCACGCGGCGCCCTCCCTCGCGATCGCGCAAAACGCGACCAGCGCCGGTCGAAGCCGCGCGACGTCGTGGACGCGGACGATGTGCGCGCCCGCGGCGACGGCTGCGAGCGCCGCGCCCACCGTGGCGTCGTCGCGCTCGGCGACCGGCTGGCCGGTGAGGTCGCCGAGGAACCGCTTGCGCGACGGGCCGACGAGCACGGGCGCGCCGACCGCGTCGGCCAGCTCGCCGGCGCGGCGGACGAGTTCGACGTTCTGGCGCGTCCCCTTGCCGAAGCCGAGGCACGGGTCCGCGATCGTGCGCCCGCGCAGGCCGGGCGGCAGCCCGTCGATCCGCGCGCGCAGCTCGGCCACCACGTCGTCGAAATCCGGCGGCGCCGCCTCGGCCGCGTGCGCCTCCGCCAGCGTCGTGCCGCGCACGTGGCCGCACACGTACGCGGCCCCGGCGTCGGCGGCGACGGCCGGCAGGTCCGGGTCGAACGCGCCGCCCGAGATGTCGTTGACGATCTCGGCGCCCGCGGCGATCGCCGCCTCCGCGACGGCTGCTTTGGTCGTGTCGATCGAAATCGGCGTCGGCAGCCGCGCGGCGAGCGCGCAGATCACCGGCACCACGCGCGCGATCTCGTCGTCCGCCGGCACCGGCGCCGCCCCCGGCCGCGTGCTCTCGCCGCCGACGTCCACGATGTCCGCCCCGTGCGCCACCAACGCCTCGGCGCGCGCCACCGCGAGTTCCGGCTCGGCGAACAGTCCGCCGTCGGAGAACGAATCGGGCGTCGCGTTGACGACGCCCATGATGTACGGGCGCGACCAGTCGAGCGCCGCGCCGCGGAAGACCAGGGGTGCGAAAGCCGTCGCCACGCGCTCCCCGGCCCTACGCCGGCTCCGGGTCCGGCTCCTTGCCGCCCAGCGGCGGGATGATGCCCGGCCGGCGCCCCTTGGCCCGATCGGCGTCGGCCTTCGGCGGCGGCGCCGCGTTGCCATCGGCCCGCGGCGCGGCGCGCGCGGGCAGCGGCTCGCCGGCCATCAGCCGATCGATGTCCTTGCCCGTGAGCGTCTCCACCTCGAGCAGCGCATTGGCGATCGCGTGTAGCTTGTCGAGGTTGGCGAGGATCAGCTGGCGCGCGCGCTCGTGCTGCTCGAGGACGATGCGGCGGATCTCGGCGTCGATCTTTTGCGCGGTCTGCTCCGAATAGCCGTCCCCCTGCTGGAAGTCGCGGCCCAGGAACACCTCGCGTTCGCCGGCGCCGAAGTTCAGAGGGCCGATCTCCTCGCTCATCCCCCATTCGGTGACCATCCGGCGCGCCAGTTCCGTCGCCTTCTCGATGTCGTTGCCCGCGCCCGTCGTCTGCTGATGCAACACGATCTCTTCCGCGAGCCTGCCGCCCATGAGGATCGCGATCTGGTTGAGCGCGAACTCCTTGGTCATCGACAGGCGATCTTCCTCCGGCAGCTGCTGGGTGAGCCCGAGCGCGCGGCCGCGCGGGATGATCGTCACCTTGTGAACCGGATCGGTCTCCTCGCCCACGAGGCGCGCGACGAGCGCGTGACCGGCCTCGTGGTACGCGGTCGTCCGCTTGTCCTTCTCGGAGATGATCATCGAGCGGCGCTCGCTGCCCATGAGGACCTTGTCCTTGGCGTCCTCGAAGTCGATCATCTCGACCTTGTCCTTGTCGCGCCGCGCGGCGAGCAGCGCGGCCTCGTTGACGAGCGCCTCGAGGTCGGCGCCGCTGAACCCGGGGGTGCCGCGCGCCAGGACTTCCAGGTCCACGTTGGGGCTGATGGGCACCTTGCGGGTGTGCACCTGCAAGATGCCGATGCGGCCGTTGAGGTCCGGACGCGGGACCACGATGCGCCGGTCGAACCGCCCCGGTCGCAGCAGCGCCGGGTCGAGCACGTCCGGCCGGTTCGTCGCCGCAATGAGGATGACGCCGTCGTTGGACTCGAACCCGTCCATCTCGACGAGCAGCTGATTGAGAGTCTGCTCGCGCTCGTCGTGGCCGCCGCCGAGCCCGGCGCCGCGATGGCGCCCGACCGCATCGATCTCGTCGATGAAGATGATGCACGGCGCGTTCTTCTTGCCCTGCTCGAACAGGTCGCGGACGCGCGACGCGCCCACGCCGACGAACATCTCGACGAAATCCGAGCCGCTGATCGAGAAGAACGGCACTCCGGCCTCGCCGGCGATCGCGCGCGCCAGCAACGTCTTGCCGGTGCCCGGCGCGCCCATCATGAGCACGCCCTTCGGAATGCGGCCGCCGAGGCGCGTGAACTTCTTCGGGTCCTTGAGGAACGCGATGATCTCCTCGACCTCTTCCTTGGCCTCCTCGACGCCGGCGACGTCCTTGAACGTGACCTTGTTCTGGTGATCGGTCAGCAGCTTGGCTTTCGACTTGCCGAACGACATCGCCTTGCCGCCGCCGGCCTGCAGCTGCCGCATGAAGAAGAAGAAGATCACGAACAAAAACAGGATCGGCAGCCACGAAATGATGAGGTTTTGCCAGAACCCGCTGCGCTCCTTGATGACGATGTTGCGCGGAATCCCCGCGCGGTTGATCGCCTCGACCGTGTGGTCGAAGAACTCGCCCTTCGCGATGACGCGCACGTTGGGCCGATCGCGATAGGTCACGATGTAGATCGCCGCGTTGTCGCCGCGCGGCTCGATCTCGATCTTTTCGATCTGTTTGGCCCGCTCGGGGTCCGCCACCTCCTCCATCAGGGCCGTGAAGTCCTTTTCCTCCTCCTGTTTGCCGGTCTCCGCGAACAGCTTGTAGACCGCCACGAACATCAGGACGAGGACGAACCAGAGAAGAATCGTTTTATGTGATTGACGCAAACGCCCACCTTGCGCCGGCCCGCGCGCGACAGCCCGCGATTCGACGAATCGTGCCGAGTTTACCTCTACTTCGTAGCCGCGGACACCTTCCGCGTCAAGCTGACCGCCGCGCGGCGGGCTCCCGCCGGCGCGCGGGGGTTGTCACCGTCGGCCGCCGCCGTCGGCCGGCCGGCGCGGATCCGCGCCGGCCTCGGAGCCGCGCTCGGCGACGCGGACCCGGGCGCCCCACGCCGGGCCGATGTGCTCGGCCCACACAATCGCGCCGTCGCTCGCGCGCACGGCGACCCGCGCATCGGCGCGCAGTCGCCGCGGCACCTTCGCGTCGATGAACAGGTCGCTGAGCTTGCGCGAGCGCCCGCGCAGGCGCGCCGGCCGCATCCGGTCGCCCGGTCGCCAGCGCCGCACGGCGTACGGACCGTCCGGGCCCTCGACCGCGAGCGCCGCCGCCGCGCGGGCCTCGGCGGCGCCCGCGGGCTCGAACCGCAGCGCGCCGTACTCCCGCACGGCGCGGACGCCGGGCAACGCGAGCGACGCGGTCCCGGCGTCCGGCCGGCGCGCCAGGCGCCACAACGCCTCGATGTGGGCGCGACCGAGGCGGCGCGCGCCCGCCGCCTCGGCGGCGAGCTGCAGCGCCCGCTTGCCGACCGCAGGCGGCGCCGCCGCGACCGCCGCCGCCTCGAGCGGCAGCCGGCGCGCGGCCCAGTCGAGCACGTCGCGCTGCTCGGCCGCGGCCCGCGCGACCGCGGCCAGGGCGGCGTCGAGCGCGGGGTTTTCCTCGCGCAGGGCCGGCAGCCAGCGGTGGCGGACGCGCGCGCGCAGAAACCGCGGGTCCGCGTTCATCGGGTCGCGCAGCACGTCCGCGAACCCGGCCTCGGCCAGGCCGCGTTCGACCTCCGCGCGGGTCACGTCGAGCAGCGGGCGGACGATCCGACCGCGCCGCAGCGGGATGCCGGCGAGCCCGGGGATGCCCGCGCCGCGCAGCAGCCGCATCAGCACCGTTTCGGCCTGGTCCGACGCGGTGTGGCCGGTCGCGATGACATCGGCGCCCCACGCGTCGGCCATCCGCCGGAGCGCCGCGTAGCGCGCGCGCCGCGCGGCGTCCTCGAGCGAGCCGCCGGCGGTGCGGACCTCGACCGATTCCGACATCGCGCCGGCGCCCAGCCGGGCGGCGAGCGCCGCGACGCGCGCGCGCTCGCGATCGCCGCCGGGCCGCAGCCCGTGGTCGACGTGCGCCAGCGCCACCGGCCCCAGGCGCCCGCGGTCCGACAGCCGCGCGCACGCGGCGGCCAGGGCGGTCGAATCCGGCCCGCCGGAGCACGCGACGAGCACGCGCGCGCCGGCCGGCACCCCCGCCCGGTCGAACGCGGCCGCGGCCCGTTGCGCGATGGCCCACATGTGTAGGTTTATAGCGCGCATGACGACGCCCCCCCGCAACGACGGTGACAACGGCAACGGCCACGGCGGCAGCGGCGCCCGCAGCACCGGCGACGTGGTGTCGATGGCGCGATTTCGCGCCGGGCTGGCCCGCTCGCCGGCCGCGGCGCGCGTGGACGCCCTGTTGTCGGCGCGCGACCCGGCCGCCGCGGTCGCGGCGCTGTCCGTGCCCGAGCTGTTCGGCCTCATCAAGGAGGTCGGGCTCGCCGACACCGCCGAGCTGGTTGCGCTTGCAACCCCAGAACAACTCCGCGGCTGCTTCGATCTCGACATCTGGGACCGCGACCGGCTGGTCGACGAGGCGATCCGGCCGTGGCTCACGACGCTGCTGGACGCCGGCGGCTACGAGAAGCTCGGCCAGGTATGGGAGGCGCTCGACCCCGAACTCACGGCGCTGCTGCTGGCGCGGTGGACGCGCATCTACGACCACACCCTCGACGAGGCGCCGCCCGACGACACGGAGCGGCCGCTGTACCGCACGCCGGACACGTTCTTCACGGTCGAGATCCTCGCCGAGGACGACGCCGACGTGCGACTCGTGCTGCGCCTGATCGACGACCTGTACCGCGCCGACATGGCGCTGGCCCGCCACACGCTGATGGCCGCGCGGTCGGAGCTGCCGGCCGAACTCGAGGAGATGAGCTACCGGTGGCGCTCCGGGCGGATGGCGGATCTCGGCTACGTGGACTTCTACGACGCGCTCGAGGTGTTCCGCCCGCTCGAACCGACGTCGATCCGGCTCGACGAAGGCACCGCCGACGTGATCCCGCCGCCGGCGGAGGGGGACGAGGCGCTCGTGCCGCGGCGGCTGCCGGCGCCGCTGGCCGACGCGCTCGACGGCGCGCCGTTTCTCGCGCGGGCGGTCGACGCGCTCGCGGACCCGGCCGACCTCGAGCGGCTCGAAGCGGCGATGGTCGTCCTCGTCAACAAGGTGCTGAGCGCGTCGCGGGTGTCCCCGGGCGACCTCGACGCGGCGATCGCCGGCGCGCGCTGCGCCGCGGCGACGGTGTCGCTCGGGCTCGAGACGGTGGCCGGCGGCGACGTGGACCGCGCGGCGCGCGCGCTCGCGCAGGTGTCGCTCACGCGGCTACACCGCGCGGGATTCACCGTCACGCTGCGGCTCGCGCGGCTGGCGCGCGCGCTCGCCCCGCGCGCCGCGGCGGCCGACGACGACGACCGCGCGCTGCTCGGAGCGCTGCTCGCGGCGCGGCCGTGGCTGCCCGACGGCGACGGCGGCCTGCGCCCGATCGCGTCGGTCGCGGACGTGCGCGCGGCGGCCGGCGCGCTCGCGCGGCTCGCGCTGCGCATCGCGATCGCCGAGCAGGCGCTCGGGGTCGACCTGGTCGCGCTCGCCGAGGCGCCCGCCGACCGCCGCCCCGCCCTCGACGACTTCGTCCGCACCGCGCTCGCGCGCGCCCTCGCCGGCGGCGAGATCGACCCGACGCCGCTCGATGTTGCGGAAATCCCGCGCGATTTCGACCCCGACGCCCGCGCGCGCGCCCGCGCTGCGCTCGTGCGCCGGCTCGACGAAACCGGCGTGACCGCCGGCCGGGAATATCTCGACGCGCTCGTCGATTCGTGGCTCGGACAACTTCACGACCTCCTCGGCGGCGTCGAGTGGCCGCCGGACCCGCGCTTCGTCACGGGCATCTTGTTGCGCACGGCACAGAGCTGATCGAAAACCCACGACGTCGTTTCCACCGTCTCGTTCGCATCCTTGTCGACACGTCCACGGGAGAGGCTGACTTGCAGGACACCATCGCCACGCACGACATCATGATCGACGTCCAGGAGCTCACGCGCGTCTACGGCCGGGGCTTCGGCGCGCGCCCCGCGGTCGACCGAGTGACCTTCTCCGTGGCGCGCGGCGAGATCCTCGGATTCCTCGGTCCGAACGGAGCCGGCAAGTCGACCACGATGAAGATGCTCACCTGTTACCTGCCGCCCACCTCCGGTCGCGCCCGCGTCGCCGGCTACGACGTGTACGACGACCCGCTCGAGGTGCGCCGGCGCGTCGGCTACTTGCCGGAGAACACGCCGCTTTACCCGAACATGACGGTCATCGGCTACCTGCGGTTCTGCGCCCAAGTCCGCCGGATCGAGCGCCACCGGATCGACCGGCGCATCGCGGAGGTCGGCGCGACCACCGGCATCCTCGACGTGCTCGGCAAGTACATCCGCGAGCTGTCCCGCGGCTACCGCCAGCGCGTCGGGCTCACCCAGGCGCTGCTGCACGACCCCGACGTGCTGATCCTCGACGAGCCCACCAGCGGTCTCGACCCCAACCAGATCGTCGAGATCCGCGAGCTGATCCGCACGATCGGACGCGACAAGACGATCCTGCTGTCGACCCACATCCTCCCGGAAGTGCAGGCGACCTGCAACCGCGTGCTGATCATCCACGACGGGCGCATCGTCGCCGACGGCCGCCCGGACGAGTTGGTATCGCGGGAGGCGGACAACCGCTACCGCCTCGTGTTGGCGGGCGACGGCACGCCCGCCCCCGACGACGCGACGGCGGCCGTGCGCCGGCTCGACGGGGTCACCGGCGTCGACGCCCGGATGGCGACCAACGGAGAACTCGAACTGGTCATCGCCGGCGCGCGCGACGCCGACCTGCGGCTTTCGCTGTTCCGGCTCGCCGCCGACTCCGGCTGGCCGTTGGTCGAACTCGTGCGCACGGAGATGTCGCTCGAACAGGTCTTCAGCCGCCTCACCGGCGCCGGCGCGGAGCACGCCGCGGCCGGCGGGACCGAGGCGCAGGACGCGCAAGGAGCCGCCGCATGAAAACCGCCTGGATCATCTGTCGCCGCGAGCTGGGCGCGTACTTCGCGTCGCCGATGGCGTACATCATTCTCGCCGGGTTCGTCGCGTTCACCGGGTTTTTGTTCTTCAACAGCTTCTTTACGGTCAAGCAAGCCCGCCTCGACGGCCTGTTTCACGCCCTGCCGCTCGTCTACCTGTTCTTTGCGCCGGCGATGGCGATGCGACTGATCGCCGAGGAGCGGGACCTCGGCACGATCGAACTGTTGCTCACGATGCCGGTGCGCGATCGGGAGGTCGTGCTCGGCAAGTACCTCGCCGCCTTGATCATGCTGATGGTCGCGCTCGCCGCCACGCTGCCGTTCGCGTACACGGTCAGCCGCCTCGGCGATCTCGACCTCGGGCCGGTGATCGGCGGCTACCTCGGCGCGCTGTTGCTCGGCGGCCTGTACCTGGCCGCCGGCCTGCTCGCGTCGTCCGTCACGCGCGAGCAGGTCATCGCGTTCATCGTCGGGCTGATTTTGTGCTTCGCGGTCTACGCCCTCACCTGGGTCGTCGACGCCGGCACCGCGGGCGGCGGCATCGTGATGTACCTGTCGCCGGCATTCCATTTCGGCAACCTGTCGCGCGGCTACGTCGAGCTGCGCTCCGTCGTCTATTTCGTCTCGGGCATCGCGCTGTTCGTGCTGCTCGCCGTTCAGGTGCTCGAGGCCCGCAAGTGGGGGTGAGACCGATGGCCGATCTGAGGTCTTCCAAGCGCAAGACGCTCGCGAACGCCGTGGCGACCACACTGCTGGCGACCGCCGGGATCGTGCTGGTCAACGTCGCCGTGCATCGCGCGCGCGCGGGCATCGATCTGTCCGGCGAGGGGCTCACGCGCGCGTCAGAGCTGCTGGTGGCCGGCCTCGAGGAGCCGATGCAGGTCACCGCCTACTTCGGAAACATCCCGCCGGACAACCAGTTCGAGCAGCGTTACGTGGAGCAGCTTCTCGACAACTACGCGCGCGCGTCGGACGGCAAGTTCACCTGGCGCAAGGTCGACCCATTCGACCGCGGCCAGGAGTTCCAGCGGAAGCTGCGCGAGGACGAGGGCATCGACAAGTTGATGTGGTTGTCGATCGTCGACGACGCCCCGCAACAGGTTCCGGTCTACTTCCACGTGCAGTTCCGCTACCTCGACAAGTCCGAGGTGTGGGCGCCAGCGGCCAAGTTCAGCCTGCGCGGGCTCGAATACGAGTTCAGCTCGATCATCAAGAAGCTCGCCTATCCGAAAAAGAAAGTCGGCGTCACCACAGGGTTCGGTTCGCCGGCTCAGATCCCCGCGATCGAGCAACTGCTGTCGGACCTCTACGACGTCGAGACGGTCGACCTGTCGGCATCCGAGGTCGACCTGTCGCCCTACGACCTGCTCATCGTCAACGGCCCCACCCAGCCGCTCACCGAGGCGGCCAAGCTGGCGATCGACGGGCACGTGCTCGCCGGCAAGCCGACGGTGTTCCTGCTCAAGGGGATGAACTTCACGTCGCCCGGCGCGCAGCCGGGGATGCCGCAGTTCGGCGCCAACCAGCCTCTCATCGGCATGCCGGCGGACGCCGGCCTCGGCGACATGCTGCGCAAATGGGGCGTCGAGGTCGAATCCAACATCATCCTCGATCCGCAAAATGGCGCGCCGGGCCCCGTCTTCGTCGGAGAAGAGCTCCTTATGACGCGCCTGTTGTTCCCGCTCGCCGAAGCGATCGCCAACGGCGAGGGCGAGCCGCTCGAGGGCATCAGCCTGTTCCCCGTGCCGTACGCGACGACGGTCAAGCTGGTCGGCTCCGATCCCCAGATCGAAGCGATCGAACTCGCGCGCACCGCGCCGACGTCGTTCGCGCGCACCGACATCCTGCCGCTGAGCGCCGGGGCGCGCGTGGACCGCGGCGATGCGCCGAGCGGGCCGTTCACCGTCGGCGTCGCGCTGCAGGGGCGGTTCCCGTCGGCGTTCGCGAGCGCGCCGCCGGCGGCGCCCGACAGCGCGACCGGCGGCGGGGCGCCGGACGCCACGTCGTCGGACGCGGACGCCGGCGGAGCCGGCGCCGGCCCGACGCGGTCGTCGGCCAACACGCGGATGGTCGTGTTCGGCTCCGCCGACCTGGTCAACCCGACGCTGCTGAACGCCGCCAGGAACCCACTGCTTCGGGCCTTCGCCCTCGGTGCCGACGTGTTGACCGACCTCGTCGACTGGGCCGCCGCCGACCAGGCGCTCGTCGCGGCGCGCTCGCGCGGCGCGCCCCCGCCGATCAAGGAGGTCGACAAGGCGACCAAGACGCTGATCAACCTCGCCAACGTCGGCGGCAGCGCCCTCGCGATCCTGCTGGCCGGGTTCGCGGTGCGCGCGACGCAAAACCGCCGCCGCCGTAGCTTCCGCCTCGACGTGTAGCCATGCTCCAGACCCGAACCCTCGCAGCGCTCGCTTTCGTGGTCGTCGCCGGCGCCGCCGCGTGGTGGCAGCTGTCGCGGCCGGACGAACACATCGAGACCGCACCGCCGCGCGGGCCGCTGCCCGAGTTTTCCGCGGCCGACATCGACGCGATCGACATCCGCTCGCCCGAGGAGGGCAAGACGGTGTCCCTGGCCAAAGACGGCGACGGCTGGAAGGTCACCGCGCCGGTCGAGGATCGCGCCGACGCGGCGGCGGTCGACCGCGCGATCGAGCAGCTCGCCGGCGCGCGCATCGCCGACCGGCCGTCCGCGACGTCGAAGGAGTCGTGGGACAAGCTCCAGGTCGGCGACGGCGACGTGCTCACGGTGACCCTGTCGTCGTCGGGCACGCCGATCGCGACGCTGCACATCGGCAAGACCGGCCGGTTCGTCCGGATCGGCGACGCCCCCGAGGTGTACGCACTGCGCGGCGTGAGCCGGGCGATGCTCGAGCGCGGCGTGGCGCAGTGGCGCGACCGCACCGTGCTCAAGTTCGACCGCGACAAGGTCGCGACGGTGACGGCGGTGGACGCGACCGGCAAGGCGGTCGCGCGGCGCAGCGCGCCGTCGGCCGCGGCGGGCGGCGACGCGGGGCCGCCGCCGTCCAGCGACAGCGAGACGTGGACGCTCGAGGAGGGCGCGCCGATTGTCGGCACGTTCGACCCGGCCGTCCCCAAGACGATCGTGTCGCGCCTGTACCACCTGATCGCCACCGACTTCGCCGACGGCGTGTCCAAGGCGGCCGCGGGACTCGACCACCCGGCGCTCACGCTCACGGTCACCCTCGACGACGGCACCGCGCACACCCTCCTCGTCGGCGGCAAAGCCGACGACACCCACGTCTACATCGGGCGGCCGGACTCGGACCGGGTGTGGACGCTGCTGTCGTCGAGCGCCGACTCGTTCGCCAAGGGACCGGTGCAGTGGCGCGATCGGACCATCGCCAAACTGCCGGCCGCGGACGTGGCCGCGATGGACGTGCGCCACGGTGACTTCCGCATCGTCGCCCGGCGCAGCGGCGATGGGTGGACGGTCGCGCAGCCCAAGGGCGTGCAGATCGACAAGGGCAAGCTCGACTCCCTCGCCGGCGCGATGGCGTCACTCGTCGGCGCGAAGATCGCCACCGACGTGCCGCCGCGCGCCTTCGCCAGGCCGGTCGCCGTCGCGCGCTTCACCGACGAGCAGGGCAATACGATCAAGATCTCCCTCGCCGCCAAGCGCGAGGGAGACAACCTGTGGCCGGTCAAGGCGAGCACCCGCCGCGACGTCGTGCTGCTCGCCGACTACCAGGCGCGACGGTTCCTCGTCGAGCGCGACACGTACGTGGCGTCGAAGTAGCGGCGCCACGGTCGCGCGCGGGTCGCGCCGCCAGGTCGGACCGACGCGTCAGTCGCCCGCGTCGACGTTGGCGAGCGCGGCGCGCGCCGCGGCCTGCTCGGCCTCCTTCTTCGACCGCCCCTCCCCCGTCGCCAGCACCCGCCCGCGCAGCCGCACGTCCACGCGAAACGTCTTGTCGTGATCCGGCCCGCGTTCGGCGACGACCTCGTACTCGGGCGGCACCTTGAACCGCGCCTGGCTCCACTCCTGCAACCGCGTCTTGTAGTCCGGCGGCTCGGTCGCCACGGCGCCGGCGATCGCGCCGGCAAACAGCCGCGCGACGACCTCGGCCGCGCGGTCGAAGCCGCCGTCGCGGTAGATGGCGGCGACGACCGCCTCGAGCGCGTCGGCCAAAAGCGACGGCTTGTCGCGCCCGCCGCTGCGCTCCTCGCCGCGACCGAGGCGCAGGTGGTCGCCGAGTCCGAGATCGCGCGCGATCGCGGACAGCCCGGCCTCGCTCACGATCGACGCGCGCAGCATCGACAGGTCGCCCTCGTGCAGATCCGGGTGGCGCGCCATGAGCTGTTCGCCGACGACGAGATCGAGCACGGCGTCGCCGAGGAACTCGAGCCGCTCGTTGTCGCCGCCGGCGTCCGGATGCTCGTTGGCGAACGAGCGGTGCGTCACCGCCCGCACGAGCAGCGCGCGGTCGCGGAAGCGATAGCCGAGGCGCCGTTCGAGGGCGGACAGGTCGGATGCGCCGGTCACGGGGAGACTATAGCGGCTGCCGGCGCCGGCGCGCGGTGGGCTCGGCGCGCCGCGCCGCCACGCGGCGTCACCGCAGCGCGAGCCAGATCGGCACGGCGGCCGCGGCGGCGGCCAGCGCCATCCACAGCACGCCGCGCGCGAGCGCGGCCCGGTCGATGCCCGACACGATCTCCTGCAGCTCGATCTGGCGCCGCTCGAGCGTCGCGATGGTGACGGCGTGCTCGTCGGCGCCGGCCAGCCGCGGCGCGTAGCCCGGCGGCCGGTCCACGTCGATCGTCTCGCCGAGCGCCAGCAACGCGTCGTCCCGTTCGCGGTCGCAGTCGTCCATCGCGGCGCGTTCCACCTTCTGGCGGGCGCGCTCCGCCGCGATCGCGTCGGCCGCGCGCGCCGCCGCCCGGTCTTCGGCGTCGCGGGCCTCCGCGCGCCGGCGGTCGACGGCTTCGCGCTCGCCGGCCAGCTTGGCGATGCGCGGCTCGAGGTCGTCCAGTTCCGCCGCGAGCGCCGGCTCCTCGGCGGCGACCGCGTCGCGCTCGGCGCGAAGGGACGCCAGCCGCGCTTCGATCGCGCTCGGGTCTTCCCGCCGGTCGACCGCGTGGAGCCGGCGCTCCTCCCGGGCGATCCGGGCCGCGAGGTCGTCGACGGCGGCGCGCACCGCGGCCACCTGCTTGCGCACGTCGCCGGCCCGGCGTTCGAGGGGCGCGAGCTTGGCGTCGATCGCGCGCAGTTCGGTGTCGAACTGCGCGTCGCGCTCGGCGAACGCCGACCGCTCCGCGTCGCGCTCTCGCTCGATGGCGGCGATGCGCTCGTCCGCAGCGGCGACCGCACCGGCGTGGCGCGACCGCCGCTCCTCGATTGCCGCGAGCGCGTCGCGCGCGCGGGCGACCGCGTCGAACTCGGCGTCCGCATCGGCGATCGCGTGCCGCGCGACCGCGATCAACCGCTCGTTGCGGGCGGCGCGCTCGGCGGCGAGCTGCGCGTCGATGCGCGCGAGCTCGCGCCGCGCGCGCGCGACCCCGAACAGGGCGGAAAACACGTAGCGGACATCGCCGAACGCCCCCCGCTCGCGCGGCAGTTGCGCGACGTCGCGCGCGCGCTGGCCGCTGCGCGACCGCGGCGGCGCGACCGATCCCGGCAGGTCGATGTGCGCGACGGTGGCATCCGCCTCGGTGTCCGACCGCGGCGGCGCGACGGCGGTCGCCGCGCGCGAGTCGGCTCGGCCGGACGCGAGCGCGTCGCCGCCGACCGCGGTCGGCGCGCGCGTGTCGATGCGCCCTGCCTCCGGCTCCCGCCGGCCGGCTGGCGCACCGCCCGGGGCCGGCGGCGGTGCCCCGCTCGCGCCGTTCGCCCGCCCGGAGGGTGCCCGCGGCGGCGGGGGCGGGCCGCTCGCGCGGTTCGCCCGCCCAGAGGGAGCCGGCGGCGGTGGAGGCGGCGGTGCCCCGCTCGCGCGGTTCGCCCGCCCCGGCGCGGTGCCGGCGGCGGCCGGCGGCGGCGCCGCTGCCCGCCCTGCCGGGCCTCCGGAGTCGCCCGGCGCATCCTTTGGCTCCGCGCCGCCCGGCGCGGGTTCCACGCGCCAGCCGTCCGCCAGCTCGTCGATCCGCGCGCGGGTGTCGTCGCCGATGCGCCGGCCGCCCCGCGGGCTTGGTCGCCGGGTGTCCGCCATCGGGCCGCAACCTACCACGCGGCGCCCAGTCCCGGCAGATTCAACGATTTTTCCCTCTGCCATTTTTGTTGCCGATATACTGCCAACAAAGATGCCGCACCCCCGCTTCAACGATCGCTATCGGGCCGTCCGCCCGCTCGGGAGCGGCACCCAGGCGCGCGTGTGGCTCGTGGAGGATCGCGCCCGCGGCGGCGCCCTGCGCGCGGCCAAGCGTCTCGGTGAGGCGGGCGACGCCGCCGCGCGCGCGCGGCTCGCCGCCGAGTTTCGCCGCCTCGCGGCGCTCGACCACCCGAACCTCGTCCGCGCCTGCGAACTCGATGCGGCCGACGACGGCGCGCTGTTCTTTACGGCCGAATACGTCGACGGCGCCGTATCGACCGCGTGGATCGCGGCGCGTCCCGACCGCGTCGAGGCCGTGCTCGACGTGGCGGTCGACGTCGCCGCGGCGCTGTCCCACGTCCACCGCGCCGGCCTGGTTCACCGCGACGTGAAACCGGCCAACGTGCTGGTGCGCGCGACCGGCGAGGCCGTGCTCATCGACCTCGGGCTGGCGGCCGCGCCCGGCCGCCACGCCGCGGCGGCCGGCAGCCTCGCGTACATGGCGCCCGAGGCGCTGGCGGGCGCCGCCGACCCGCGTTCGGATCTGTTTTCGCTCGGCGCGGCGATCTACGAGTGGACGGCGGGCCGGCGACCGTTCGCCGGCGACGATCCCGCGGCGATCGTGCGCGCCATCTGCGACGGCGCCGCGCCGCCCCTGGCGGACGCCGCGGGAGCGCCGATTCCCCTGTCGGACGTGGTCGCGCGGCTGCTCGCGCCCGACCCGGCCGCGCGGCCGCCGTCGGCCGCGGCGCTGCTCGGCGAACTGTCGCGCGTGCGCGAGAGCCTCGGCCTGCCGGCGCGCGCGCGCGACGCCGCCGCCGGACTGCTGGCGCCCGCGCTGTGCGGCCGCGACGCCGCCGTCGCCGCGATCGCCGCCGCGCTCGCCACCGGCGCACCGCGCGCGGTCCGCGTGATCGGGCCGCCCGGCGCCGGCCGCGGCGCCGCGATCGACGCCGCGCTGCGCCGGTTTCAGCTCGCGGTCGCGGCGGGCCGAGCGCCGGCTCGCACGGTCGGCCGCGGCGCGCTGGACGACGCGCTCCGATCGCTCGGCGTCGCGCCTCCCGCGGCCGGCGCGAGCGTCGCGGCGTGGGCGGAGCGCGCGGCCCGCGCGCTGGCCGAACGGGCGCGCGCGGGCGCCGTGGCGGTCGTCGTCGACGACGACCGGGACGACCCGCGCGCCGCCGCGCTCGCGGCGGCCCTCGGCGCCGGGGCGGCCGCCGCGGCGGACATCGTCGCCGTGGTGCGCGTCGACGCCGAGATCGACGCCGTGCGCGCGCCGCCGGGTGTAACCGACGTGGCGGTCGGGCCGCTGTCGCCGGCGGAGGTCGCCGCGGTCGCCGCATCCATGGTCGGCCGTCCCGTGGCCGGCGACTGGGCCGCCGCCGTGGCGCGCGCGACCGGCGGCCTGCCGCGCGCGGTCGTCGAAGTCGTGCGGGCCGCCGCCGCCGACGCAGGCGTCGCCGCCGTCGAGCGCGCCGATCCGGTCGCGCTGGTCGGAGCGTTCGATGCGACCGAAACCAACGACAGCGCGACCGCGCTGTACGTCCGGCGGGTGCGGCTGCTGGCCGCCGACGACGCCGCGCTGATCGAAGCGCTCGCCGTGCTCGGCGGCCGCGCGGCGCTCACCGAGGTCTCGGCGGTCGCCGGCCAGCCGGCCGGCGCGACCGCGGATCGCGCGCTCGCGCTGGCCGCGCGCGGGTTCGTGTCCGTCGGCGCCGACGGCGGCGCCGGCACGCTCGCGCTGCCGTCGACCGCGCACGCGGACGCGGTCGCCGCCGCGATGCCGGCCCCGCGCGCCGCCGCGCTCCACCGCACCGCCCTCCGCCTGCCGGGGCTGGACGCCGAGCGCCGAGCGCGCCACCTGTGCGCGGTCGGCCCCGCCGCCGCCGCGGTGGACGCCTGCCTGGCGGCGGCGGCGGCAGCCGAGGCGACCGGGCGAGCGCCGGCCGCGTTCGACTGGACCCGGCGGGCGGCCGAGCGCGCCTCCGGCCGGGTGGCGTCGCAGGTGGCCGCCGCGCTGGCCGAGCGCGCGCTGGCCGTCGCGCGCTACGACGACGCGGTCGCCGCGGCGCAACGCGCGGCCCGGTCGCGCGATCCGGCGTGCCGCCGGCGCGGCGCGCTGGCCCTGGCGCGCGCGCTGCAAAAGCGCGGCGACCTCGCGGCAGCCGAGCGCGCGCTCGAACGGCTGCGCGCGCGCGACGGAGGCGAGGACGTCGCCGCCGCCTACGCGCGCGTGCTCGTCGCGCGGGGCCGCTACGCCGACGCCGAGGCGGTCGCCGGCCGGCCGGAGGACGAGCCGCCGGCCGGCGGTCCGGTGTCCGCCGCGCGCGCCGCGCGGCTCGAGGCGGCGGGCCTCGCGCGCCTGTACCGCGGCGACCTGGCCGGCGCGAACGCCGCGTTCGCCCGCCTGGAGTCGGCCGCGCGCGCCGCGGACGACCCGGCGCTGCTCGGCCGCGCGCTCGCGCTGCTCGGCATGGTCGCGCACACCGCCGGCGAGGTCGCCGTCGCCGCGGAGCGCTACGCGGCGGCGCACGCGCACGCGCAGGCGGCCGGCGATCCGCACGCCGCCGCCGTCTACGCGCTCAACCGTGCGGCGGCCGCGTCGGCCCAGGGGCGGCACGCGGACGCGGTCGCCGCGATCGACGCGGCGCTCGTTCAGCTGCGCCGGCTCGACGCGCACGCCGAGGTGGCCGCGGCCACCTACAACCGCGGGGTGTCGCTGCTCGCGCTCGGCAAGGTCGACGAGGCGCGGCGCGCGGCCGACCGTGCGCTGGCCGACGCGCGCGCCCACGGCGCCCCCGAGGTGCAGGCATTCGCGCAGCTGCTCGCCGGCGACGTGGCGCGGCGCGCAGGCGACGCCGCCGGCGCGCGGGCGCACTACGAAGCGGCCGCCGCGGCGGCGGACGCGCACGGTCCGGCGCGCGCGCGGGTGCTCGCCCTGGCCGCGCTCGGCGTCGCGCTGGCGGAGGCCGGCGACCCGCGCGCCGGCGCGCGACTCGACGCCGCCGCGGCGGCGGCCGCTTCCGACGAGGACCGCGACGAGATCGCGGTGGCGCGCGCCCGCGCGGCGCTCGCGGCCGGAGTCGCCGGTCCCGACGTCGCCGCCGCCGTCGACGCGGCGCGCGCCCGGCTGCGCGCGCGGGGCCGCGCCGACCTCGCGTGGCGGGCCGACGCGCTCGCGGCGCGCCTGCACCTGGCCGCCGGCGACCGCGGCGCCGCCGGCGCCGCGCTGGCCGACGCGCGCCGCGCGTTCGACGCGATCGTGGCGGCCACGCCCGCGGTCCACCGCGACGGCGTCCGCTCCGACCCGGACGCAGCCCTGATCGGCGCGACCGAAGCGGCGCTGCGCGCGGTCGCCGCCCCCGCCGCGGGCGGCGCGGCCGACGCGGACGCAGCCCGGCTGCGGCGGCTGCTCGCGCTCAGCCGACGGCTCAACTCCGAGCAGCGCCTCGAACCGCTGCTGGACGACGTGATCGACTCGTTGATCGAGGTCACCGACGCCGAACGGGGCTTCTTGCTGCTCGAGCGCGACGGCGCGCTCGAGGTGGTCGTCGCGCGCAACTTCGACCACAGCCCGGTGGCGACCGAGACCGTGCAAGTGAGCCGGTCGATCGCCGAGCGCGCCGCCCGCACCGGCGAACCCGTTCTCACCGTCGACGCCGCGTTCGACGATCGGTTCGGCGAAGCGGCGTCGGTCGCGGCGCTGCGGTTGCGGTCGGTGCTCGCCGTACCGCTGCGCTGCAAGGGGCGCATCATCGGCACCGTGTACCTCGATCACCGCTTCCGCCGCGGCGCGTTCACGGAGCAGGCGATCGATCTCGTGTTCGAGCTGGCCGACATCGCGGCGGTCGCGATCGAAAACGCGCGCCTCGCCGACGAAAACCGCCGGCGCGCCGAACAGATCGCCGAACTCAACGCGCGCCTCGAGGCCGACATCGTGCGCGCGCGCGCCGAGCTCGCGAGCGCGCGCGCCAGGCTCGGCGACGCCCGCTTGCGCCACGACTACACCGCAATCGTCGGTCGCTCCCCGGCGATGGTGCGGATGCTCGAGATCGTGGACCGCGCAACCGAGACGAGCTTGCCGGTGGTGCTGTTCGGCGAAAGCGGCACCGGCAAGGAGCTGGTCGCCCGCGCGCTGCACGACAACGGCCCGCGCGCCGGCCGGCCGTTCGTCGCAGTCAACTGCGGCGCCGTGCCGGCGGAACTGCTCGAGTCCGAGCTCTTCGGCCACGTGCGCGGCGCGTTCACCGGCGCCGACCGCGACCGCCCGGGCCTGTTCGAGATCGCCGACGGCGGCACGCTGTTTCTCGACGAAGTGGCCGACACCAGCCCGGCGATGCAAGCCAAGCTGTTGCGCGTGTTGCAGGAGGGCGAACTGCGCCGGGTCGGCGATGCGCGCACGCGCACCGTGGACGTGCGAATCGTGGCCGCGTCCAACCGCGACCTGCGCGCGCTGGTCGACGAGGGCCGGTTCCGCGAGGACCTGTTTTACCGGCTCAATGTCATCTCGGTGCGCATCCCGCCGCTGCGCGAACGGGTCGAGGACATCCCCGACCTGTGCCGCGCCCTGCTCGCCCGCGTCGCTCCCGATCCGGCGCGGCCGCCGCGCCTCGACCGCGCGGCGCTGAAGCGGCTGTGCGCCTACGCGTGGCCCGGCAACGTCCGCGAGCTCGAGAACGAGCTGGCGCGCGCCGCGGCGCTCGCGGGCGACGTCATCGGCGTCGCGGATCTGTCGCCGGCGATCGCGCACGCCGACCCGGCGGCGCGACCGCCGTCGCCCGACGACCTCCGCCTGCGACCGCGGGTCGAGGCGCTCGAGCGCGCGCTGATCGAGGAGGCGATGGCCCGTTGTCACGGCAACCAAACCGCGGCCGCCAAGCTGCTCGGCCTGAGCCGCTACGGCCTGCAGAAGAAGCTCAAACGCTACGGGCTCGGCTCGCCGGGTGCGCGAGATGCCGCGGTCTGAGCCGTCCGCCGGCGCAGCCGCGCCAGCGCCCGCTCGGCTTGCGCGCGGATGTCGTCGTCCGGGTGGCCGGTGGCGACGAACTCGAGATAGGCGTGCGCCTCGTCGCCGCCGAGCGCGGCGACCGCGTCGATCACGCGGCGCATCAGCGCGTAGTCCTGGAACTCGGCCAGCCGCGTGAGCGGCCGCACCGCGCGCGGATCGCCGATCGCCAACAGCGCGCCGATCGCGGCGTCCCGCTCCGCCTCGTCGGTCGCCGACAGCCTGGCTACGGCCGCGTCGAACGCCGCCGCGATGCGGCGGTGGCCGACCACCAGCAGTGCCCACGTGCGCAGGTCCGAGTCGGGCGCGGCGAGCGCCGCGACGGCGGCGGCCGGCGGCCCGACGCGAACGCGCTCCTTTTCGATCAGTCCCGCCACGGCGTCGTCGATCGCGCGGTCGACGTGCTCGGTGAGCGCGGCGGCGACGTCGCCGTCGCCGGGCACGTAGCTGCGCTCGGCCAGCGCGTTCATCGACGGCGCGAGGGAATCGCGGCCGTCGCGGAAATCGACGCGCAGTTCGATCATCGCCAGCAGCGCCGGCGCGCCGTTGGTCCCCTCCGGCAGCTCGGCGTAGCCGATCGTCGCCGTCACGTCCGCCGGCCGCACGTCGAATCCGGCGCCCGGCTCCCCCGCGCCGAGGAACCAGCCCGACGCGGCCAGCGCCGCGGCGATGCGGTCGCGCACCCGGTCGGCGTCGATCGCGTGGCGGCGTCCCGAGGTCGGATCGACCACGCGCACGGCGACGCGCTGCACGCGGATCCGCTCGGGGAGCGACCGCGCACCCGCGTCCGGCGCGGTCGACACGGTCGCCGGCGACTCGGACTCCCTCGACGGCGCCGGCGACGACCGCCGGCACCCGGCGGCGGCGAGCGCGGCGAGCGCGGCGAGCGCGGCGAGCGCGGGTCGAGTCATAGACGCTTGTAAAAGGTTACCAGAGCGTCACCCGGCTTGTAGAAGTCCGGGATGCGGGCCACTTCCCGGTACCCGTGGCGCTCGTAGACGCGCCGCGCCGCGCCGTAGCTTTCGAGCTGGGACGTCTCGATGCGCACGCCGGTGGCCCCGCGCGCGCGCAGGTCGCGCTCCATCTCGTCGATCAGGGCGCGCGCCACGCCGCGGCCCCGCGCGTCCCGGTGGACGACCAGCCAGTACAGGTCGAAGCTCGAGCGCGTCATCGGCGTCGGCCCGTAGCAGATGTAGCCGGCGATGCGCCCCGGCGCATCGGGCGCCACGGCGACGCGAAACCAGTAGTCCGAGTCGGCGCGGGCCAGCGCGTCGTCGATGAGTTCGAGCGCGACCGCGATCTCCTCGGCGGTGAAGGTGTCGTCGCTGCGCAGCGCCGCCTCGAGCAGCGGCCGATCGGTCGGACGCAGGCCGCGGAGTTCAACGGTCATAGCGACTCCACGCCGCCCGGCAGATCGCGTCGACGAGCTGGGGGTAGTCCATGCCGGCGGCGCGGGCGGCGCGCGCGTAGCCGGCGTCCGGCGAGATGTCGCAGTTCGGGTTGACGTCGATCACCCACGGGCGCCCGGCTGCGTCCACGCGCATGTCGACGCGGCCGTAGTCGCGCAAGTCGAGGGCGCGATACGCGGCCAGCGCGGTCGCCTCGATCGCGCGCGCGAGTTCCGGGGCGACGCCGGTCATCGGCACCGGCTTGGTGCCCATATAATCGACGTGGGTCTCGTCCCACTTGGCCGCATACGTGACGATGTGCGGCCGACCTGGCGGCATCTGCCCGAAGTCGATCTCGTGCAGCGGCAGCACGCGCGCGCCGTCGCCGCTTCCGAGCACGGTGGCGTTGACCTCGCGGCCGTCGATGTACGCCTCCGCGATCACCGGCTGGCGGTACCGGTCCCACAGCGCGGCCACACGCCGGGCCAGCGCGGCGGCGTCGCGGCACACGTTGGTCTCGTCGATGCCGATCGACGCGTCCTCGTGCGCGAGCTTGACGAACACCGGGAACGCGAGGTCGAACGCATCCAGGTCCGCCGGCCGCGCGAGCACGCGGTGCGGCGGCGTCGGAACGCCGCGCGCCGCGAGCACGTCCTTGGCGCGGTCCTTGTGCAGGCACGACAGCAGCGCGAGCGGGCCCGCGCCGGTGTACCGCAGGCGGAGCATGTCGAGCAGCGCGGGCGCGACGACCTCGTTGCGCACGTCCTCGCACAGCGATTCGCACAGGTTGAACACCAGGTCCGGCGGGTCCGCCCGCATCGCCGCGAGCAGATCCATGATGTCCGGTCCCTCGGCGCCGACCAGCTCCGACTCGTAGCCGGCAGCGCGCAACGCGTCGCGCACGGCGAGCGCCGACGCCCGCACCGCGCTCACGTCGACGCCTTCGTCGCGGCACAGCTGGTCGTCCCAGTCGCAGTTGTAGAGCACGGTCACCCGGCGAGACATGCGCGACGAGCGTACGCGATGCGTCTGACGACCGGCCTGTTACGAGACGACCGCGCGCGCGACGATCGGGCCGGCCACCTCGGCCACCTCGGCGACGGAGGCGGGCGCGCGGCCCGGCGGCGCGCGGTCCGCGAGCGACACCTGGCGCGCGCCGCGCAACCCGCACGGGACGATCAGCGACCATGCGTCCGGCGGCGTCGCGACGTTGAACGCCCAGCCGTGCGACGTGACGCCGCGGCGCAGATGAATGCCGCACGCGGCGAGCTTCGCGTCGCCGATCCACAGCCCGGCCGGGTCGCGCCGCCACGCCGCCCCGTGGACGCCGTAGTGGGCGGCCACCTCCGCGAGCGCCCGGGCGACGCTCTCGAGGAATGCGACGACGCCGCGGCGCAGGCGGACGACCGGGTAGACCATCAGCTGGCCCGGCCCGTGATAGGTCACGTCGCCGCCGCGGCGGGTGCGGACGACCGGAATCCCGCGCCGGGCGAGCTCCGCCTCGCCGGCGACGACGTGCGCCGGATCGGCCGACCGGCCGAGGGTGATGACCGGATCGTGTTCGAGCAGCAGGACCACCTCGGCCTCCGGGTCGCCGGCCAGCACGCGATCGCGGTAGCCCTCCTGCAGCCGCCGGGCGGTCGCGTAGTCGACGCGGCCGAGCCACCTCCAGCGGACCGTCGGCGAACTCACGACTCGTCCGCCACCTCGGCGAAGAACCCGGGGTCGAGGTAGACGATCGGCGCCGCGTGTACGGTGACGCCGACGCCGCAGGCGACCAGCTGCGCCGCGAACGCGTCGCCGCACAGGGTCTCGATCCGCGGTCCGTCCGCGTCGAGTTCGTCGTCGGCCTCCGCCGACAGCGCCACCGGTGCCAGCAGCAGCCCGGCGTCGAGCCCCTTGGCCTCCACGCCGGCGCGCAGCTCGCCGACGCCGCGCCGGTCGACCGGCTTGGGACCGATGCGGACGCCGATCAGCCATGCGTCGCCGTCGGCGGCCTCCGCGGTGACGTAGCTCGATCGATCGATGCGCTTGATCCAGCGAAGCCGCCGCCAGCCGGCCGCCCGCAAGTACACGGCGGCGACGCGCTCGAGCGCCGGCAGCGGCAGCCGCGCGAGCCGGTCGGCGAGCGCGGCGCGCGTCGCGGCGGCGGCCGCCGCGAGCGCGTCTTCCAGCGCGCGCTCCGCGTCGGCGAGCGCCGCCGGCAACGCGCGATCGGCGAGCGCGACGCGGTCCGCGCCGAGGAAGACGACGCGCGGCCGCAGTCCGCGGGCGCGGCGAACCGCCGCGTCGTGGCGCAGCGCCGCGGCGATCGCGCGCGCCGGCTTCGGCGGGGCGGACGCCGTCCAGCCGCGGCCCGCCATCGAATCGACGAGCTGGCGCAACGACAGCGACCGGTCGTCGCGCGCGCGCAGCACCGCGACCGCGGCATCGAGGAGATCCTCCGGCGGCTCCACCGGCGCGCGCGCCGGCTCCCCGGACGCGGCGCCGCCCGCGGACTTCGCGGCGGCGCGCCCGCCGGCGTCGGCGCCGCGGCGCTTGGTTCCGCGCGCCCGCTCGCGGCGGTCGCGGTCTCCGCGGCGCCGGCCCCGCTTCGGGACGATCTCGGGCCGCAACGGCCGGTCCTCGTCCGCGGTGAGTTCGTCGCGATACTCGCGGTAGGCGGAGCCGACCTCGCCGGCCGCCAGCTCGTCGCCGTAGACCTCGGCGAGAGCGCGCTCCTCCGGGCTGAGCGCGGCGGACGTGACCGGCGCGTCGGCCGCCGCCTCGCGGTCGCCGCCGGCCGGCACCGGCGGCGCACCCGGATCGGGGCGCGCCGGCGCCGGCGCGGCCGCGGGCGCCGCGCGC
>RFGE01000205.1 GCA_003696105.1 Deltaproteobacteria bacterium
AGCGCCCGGGCGGCTCCGATCGCCTTGCCCCGTGCACGCAGCGCCCGCGCGGCTTGACGCTGGGCGTCGATGATGGCTTGCTACCGCGAGCGCCATGGTGTTCGGTCTGTTTTCCAAGGAGCGCTCGCTGAAGCGAGCGATGGACAAGGTCGTCAACAAGTACGCGCAGCACCCGGACCGCATGGCGGCGATGGAGAAGCTGCGCGCCGCCGGCACCGACGAGGCGCTGTACGCGCTCGCCCGCCGGTTCTCGTTCAACTACGACAAGACCATCGAGGACGAACAGGAAAAGCAGTGGGTCTACGAGGTCCTCGTCGCCGCGGGCGAGGCCGCGCTCGCGCCACTGACCCGCTACATGAAGGAGGCGCAGTCGGTCGCCTATCCGCTGCGCGTGCTCGAGCACATCGCCGACCCGGACACCGCGCTGCGCGTGGTCGACGAGCTGCTCGCGACCGAGGAGCCGGGCTACACCCGCGACCCGAGCCGCCGGATCCAGATCATCGACTGGCTCGCCGACTACCGGGATGCGGACGACGCCGCGGTGGTGGCGCGGGTCGCCCCCTATCTGGCCGACCACGACGAAAACGTCAGATTTTCCGCCGCCGAGGCCATCGCGCTGCACCCGCACGAGTCGGGCGCCGAACCGCTGCTGGACCGCCTGCTCGACGAGGAGGAAGAGAGCAAGCGGCTCAAGCTGCGCATCGCCGAGATCCTCGCCGACAACGCGATGGACGTCGGCGCGCGCAAGCACGAGCTCGCCGAGCTGTGCGACGGCGTGCTGGCTGGATACAAGGTTCACCACGAGAAGCTCGTCAAGGCCTGATGCCCAAGCGCGAAGACCTCGAGACCATCCTCATCGTCGGATCCGGGCCGATCGTGATCGGCCAGGCCTGCGAGTTCGACTACTCGGGCACCCAGGCGTGCAAGGCGCTGCGCGAGGAGGGCTATCGGGTCGTCCTGATCAACAGCAACCCGGCGACGATCATGACCGACCCGGAGTTCGCCGACGCGACGTACATCGAGCCGCTGACCGTCGACGTGCTCGACCAGGTGATCGCCGCCGAGAAACCGGACGCGTTGTTGCCCACGCTCGGCGGCCAGACCGCGCTCAACCTCGCGGTGGACGCCGCGCGCGCCGGCGTGCTCGCCCGCCACGGCGTCGAGTTGATCGGCGCCAGCGTCGAGGCGATCGAAAAGGCCGAGGACCGCGAGCAGTTCAAGCGCGCGATGGAGGCCATCGGCATCAAGGTCGCGCGGTCCGTCTACGTCCACTCGCTGGACGAAGCGAGGGCGCACGTCGACGACATCGGCTTCCCCGCGATCCTGCGCCCGTCGTTCACCATGGGCGGCGCCGGCGCCGCCATCGCGTACGACCCGAGTGAGTTCGACGAGCTGGTCGAATGGGGACTCGACCAAAGCCCGCGGCGCGAGATTTTGCTCGAGCAGTCCGTCCTCGGCTGGAAGGAATACGAGCTCGAGGTGATGCGCGACCGAAACGACAACGTCGTCATCATCTGCTCAATCGAAAACTTCGACCCGATGGGCATTCACACCGGCGACTCCATCACGGTGGCGCCGGCGATGACGCTTACCGACAAGGAGTACCAGCGCATGCGCGATGCAGCGCTGGCGATCATCCGCGAGATCGGCGTCGACACGGGCGGCTCCAACATCCAATTCGCGGTCGACCCGCGCACCGGCGAGCAGATCGTCATCGAGATGAACCCGCGCGTGTCGCGGTCGTCGGCGCTGGCGTCCAAGGCGACCGGTTTTCCGATCGCCAAACTCGCCGCGAAGCTCGCGGTCGGCTATTCGCTCGACGAACTGCGCAACGACATCACGCGCGTGACGCCCGCGTCGTTCGAGCCGACGATCGACTACGTCGTCGTCAAGATGCCGCGATTCGCGTTCGAGAAGTTCCCCGGCGCCGCCCCCGTGCTCGGCATGCAGATGAAGTCCGTCGGCGAGGCGATGGCGATCGGGCGAACGTTCAAGGAAGCGCTCGGCAAGGCCGTGCGGTCCCTCGAGCTGGGCCGCTACGGCTTCGGCCCCGGCACCGAATCGCTCGACGAGCTGCGGCGCCGCGTCGCCGAACTCGGCCCCGACCGCATCTACTATACGGCGCGCGCGTTCCAGGCCGGCATGTCCGTCGAGGAAGCACACCAGCTCTCGCACATCGACCCGTGGTTTCTGCACCACCTGCGCGAGGTCGCGCTCGCCGAGGTCGACGTCGCGCGTGCCGGCTCTCTGGCCGCGATCCGGCCGCGACTGCGCGAACTCAAGCGCATGGGCATGAGCGACCGCCACATCGCGGCGCTCGCCGGCGACGCGACCGAGGACGACGTGCGCGCCGCGCGACTCGCCGACGGCGTCCGCCCGGTGTACAAGCGCGTCGATACGTGCGCCGCCGAGTTCGAGGCCCACACGCCGTACCTGTACTCGACCTACGAAGACGAGTGCGAGGCACAGCCGACCGACCGAAGCAAGGTCATCGTGCTCGGTGGCGGTCCCAACCGGATCGGCCAGGGCATCGAGTTTGACTATTGCTGCGTACATGCCGTGATGGCGTTGGCCGACGAAGGCTACGAAACCATCATGGTCAACTGCAATCCCGAGACCGTGTCGACCGACTACGACACGTCCGATCGGTTGTACTTCGAACCGCTCACCCTTGAAGACGTGCTCGCAATCGTCGACACCGAGCGGCCCACCGGCGTCATCGTACAGTTCGGCGGCCAGACTCCGCTGAAGCTCGCGGTGCCGCTGGCCCGCGCCGGCGTGCCGCTGCTGGGCACCTCGGCCGACGCCATCGACCGCGCGGAGGACCGCCAGCGCTTCGGTGACATGCTGCGCGCCCTCGGGCTCAAGGCGCCCGCGTGGGGCACCGCCACGACCGTCGACGAAGCCCGCCGCGTCGCGCGCGACATCGGCTACCCGGTGATGGTCCGGCCGTCGTACGTGCTCGGCGGCCGCGCGATGGAGCGCGTCTACGACGATCGCGGCCTGGACAGCTACTTTGCGCGCGCGCTGGCGGAGATTCCCGACGTCCAGGATGCGCCGATCTTGATCGACCAGTTCCTCGCCGACGCGGTCGAACTCGACGTCGACCTCGTCGCCGACCGCACCGGCGCGGCCATGATCGGCGGCGTCATGGAGCACATCGAGGAAACCGGCATCCACAGCGGCGACTCCGCGTGCGCGCTGCCCCCCTACTCGCTCGGGCCGGACGTCGTCGCGGAACTCGGCCGGCAGGCGCGCGCGATGGCGGCCGAACTCGGGGTCGTCGGCCTGATGAACGTCCAGTTCGCGGTGCAGGGCGACGACATCTACGTCATCGAGGTCAACCCGCGTGCATCGCGCACGGTCCCGTTCGTGTCCAAGGCGACCGGCGTGCCGCTGGCCAAGATCGCGACCAAGGTCATGGTCGGCCGCACGCTCGCCGAGTTGGGCGTCGCCGAGGTCGCCGCGCTCGACCACGTATCCGTAAAGGAGTCGGTGTTCCCCTTCGTCAAGTTCGGCGGCGTCGACACGCTGCTCGGCCCAGAGATGCGATCGACCGGCGAGGTGATGGGCATCGATCGCACGTTCGCGATGGCGTTCGCCAAGGCACAGATCGCCGCCGGCAACGCCCTGCCGGATCGCGGCACCGCGTTTCTGTCGCTCAAGGACGCCGACAAGCCGGCAGGCGTCGACATCGCGCGCCGCCTCGCAGCCCTCGGATTCGAGTTGGTCGCCACCCGCGGCACCGCGCGCCATCTGCGCGAGCACGGCATCGAGGTCCGCGCCATCAACAAGGTGCTCGAGGGATCTCCCCACTGCGTCGACGCGATGGAAAACGGCGAGATCGACCTCGTGGTGAACACGACCGAGGGCGAGCAGGCCGTCGTCGATTCGCGGTCCTTGCGCCGAGCCGCGCTCGTCAATAAGCTGGCGTACTTTACGACCATCCGCGCGGCGCGCGCCGGCGTCGAAGCGATTGCGGTCCAGCGATCGCCGGGGCTCGGGGTCGCGCCGCTTCAGCGCTATCACAGCCTTTCGTAACCGACGGAGGTACGACATGGCAGACAAGTTTCCGATGACGCCGCGCTGTCACGCGCGGTTGAAGGCCGAACTCAAGAAGCTCAAGGAGGTCGACCGTCCCGCCAACGCGCGCGCGATCGAGGTCGCCCGCGGCCACGGCGACCTGTCCGAGAACGCCGACTACGATGCGGCCAAGGAGGAACAGGGCATGATCGAGGCGCGCATCCGCGAACTCGAGACGAAAATCGCCCTGGCGGAGGTCATCGATCCGGCCAAGCTCAGCGGCGACCGCGTCGTGTTCGGCGCTACCGTCACGCTGGAAGACGCCGATACGGGCGACGAGGTCGTCTACACGATCGTGGGCGACGACGAGTCGGACATCAAGGCGGGGCTGATCTCGATCTCCGCGCCGGTTGCGCGCGCGCTGATCGGCAAATCGGTCGGCGACACCGCCGTCGTCAACACGCCGGGCGGCCGCCGCGAGTTCGAAATCGTCGCGCTCGAGTTCAAGCCGCTCGACTGACCGCCGGCCGCGGCCGACGGTCGCCGCGGGCAACAAGGTCAATAGCGAACGCTGAGGCCGACGCTCACGCGAAGCGGGCGCTGGCGCTGCAGCGGCTGGCCGAACGTCGGCACGTTGCGCTGCTCGACGGCGGTGGCGGCGTCGCGGTTGAGCAGGTTGAACACCGCGACCTCAATCGCGAGGTCGTCGGCGCTGCCGCGCCACGGCACGCGCCACGAGCCGAATAGATCCCAGTCGACGATCGCGTCGCCGCGCAGTTCGCGGTCGTCGGTCGGATCGTTGAGATTGCCCGGGTCGATGCCGCGCGGCGCGCGGCGGTCGAAATAGCCGTTGAGAAACGAGTTGTAGTACAGCCGGCTGTAGGGCGCGCCGCTCGAATAGCGGAAGATGGACCCGAACACGGCGTTCCACTTCGGGTACGCATACGTGAAGCCGAGCTTGACGACATGGCGGCGATCCGACTCGAGCGGGCCGTACAGGAACTGGCGCTGGCGCGGATTGTTGATCACGTACGGAATCACGAACTGGGTGTCAGTGATCTCGTCGAGTTCACTGGTGCCGTACAACCGCGACAACGTGTAGCTCGCCATGACGAAACCGGTGCGGCTCACGTGCCCGCGCAGTGCGAGTTCGACCGCCGCGTACTCGCGGAAGTAGTCTTCGTCGGTGTCGAGGACGAACCGGGCGCGCGGCATGCCGTCGCGGAAGCCGATCACGGCCGAGCCGGTCTCGTTCCACACGAGGTTGGACTCGACGCTGCTGTAGATGTGCGACTGGAGCCGGTAGATGCCGGTGAGCCGCGCCGACAGCGCCGGCAACAGCGCCTGCTCGATGCTGAGCGATACTTCGTCCGACCGCGGCGGCGGCTTCGCCGTCCCGTCGAGACGGCCGCCGGTATCGCCGCCGGTCGACCGCTGCGCCAGGTACGTGTCGAACTGCCCCGTCGCCGGGTTGAACGCGTAGGCGTCGCGGCGCAGCGACTCGCCGAAGAACAGCGGCAACCCGAGCATGCCGGTCTGGTACGTGCGGCCGGCGCTCGCGCGCACGACCGTACTCCCGCGGCCAGTCACGTCCCAGATGACGCCCAGCCGCGGGCCGAGCCAACCGTTGAACGCGGCGAGCCGGTCGCCGCCGCCGTAGATGCGGCCGAGGTCGACGCGCCACCCGCCGTTGAGCCGCACGCGGCCGAGCTGCCACGAGTCCCGCGCGTACAGGCCCGCCTTGAGCCCCTGGATGTGCTTGGCAAACGCGCCGGGCTCGAGCGTGCCGTCGTCGAGCTGTCGGCCGGTGCGCTCGGCGAAGTCACAGCCGTCGAACACGCCCTGCTCCGGATCGCACGGGCCACCGGCGGTATAGACGATCTCGTTGCCTGGAAACGCCTGCTCGAACACGACCGCCATCGCGGCCAACTCGACGCCTGCCTTGAGTTCGTGCTCGCCCCAGCCGGTGTCGACGAACCGCGTGCCGCTGGTCTGCACCTGCCACCGCAGGTTGCGCAGGTGCAACAAGTCGTTGCCGTTGCCCGACACGATTCCGGTGTCCTGGTCGACCACGGCCGGGGTCTCGTAGTCCTCCGACATCGGAAACGACGACTGGTCGTGAAAGTACAGGCCGGTCGACGCTTCGACGAAGCCGCGCTGGCCGAACCACTTGTAACTCAGCCCCGACGTGACGCCGCCCGACTGCGTGCGGGTCTGCGCCTCGGCCAGCGCGATCTCCTCGACCTCGTCGTTCTGGCGGTCCTCCCAGAACCCGGACAGATGCAGCGTCACCTTGTGGCGTTTCCGCGGCTGCCAATCGAACTTGGTGAATCCGAGCGCCGTGTTGGTGAGGCGCCCGTCGGCGACCTCGACACCTTCGATCTGCGGCAGCGGCAGGAAGTCGACCTCGTAGGTCGCGCTGGAAAAGTAGGTCAGGGCGTTCTTGACGATGGGACCGCGCGCGTTGACGTTGAGTTCGTACTGGCTCGACGCCTCCTGCCCGGGATGGGCCGCGGTCAGTTCCTCGGGAATGAAGGACGTGCGCAACCCGAGTTCGTGCGTATTGCCGCCGGATTTGGTGACCATGTTGACGACGCCCCCCATCGCCTCGCCGTAGTCGGCCTCGGCGCCGCCGGACATCACCTCGACCGCCGCGAGCGAGTGGAAGTCGAACCGCGAAAAAATGCTGTTGGTGAGCGGATCCGAATAGTTGATGCCGTCGATGAGGATCTGGTTGTCGATCCACGAACCGCCGCGGAACGTCGTGAAACCGAGCGGCCCCGCGCCCGCGCCCGGCAGCGTCTGAAGCAGTCCGTCGAACGAGCGCCGGTCCACCGGCAAGTTGCGGAAGAAGTCCTCGTCCAGGTTGTCGGACAGCGCGCTGCGCGTCGTGTCGATCGGCGGCCGCGTCCCTTCGATGACGATCGTCTCGGTCGCCTCCGGCACGACGCGCAGGGCGACGCGCGTGGTCCGACCGACGTCGACGTCCACGTCGAATGCGTATGCGCGACCGATGCCGGGAGCGTCGACCGACACGTCGTAACGCCCCGGCGGGAGGTCGAGCACGAGGAAGTGGCCCCGGTGGTCGGTGAGCGCCGACTCGGCCCCCGACACGAGCGCGTCACCGGTGACGGTGACGGTCGCCCCGATCGCGGGGTCGCCGCCGTCGATTTCGACGGTCCCCTCGATCCGCCCGGTCTGGCGGCCCTTGCCGGCGCGCGCGGCCGGCGCGAGGCCGACCGCCGCGGCGCATGCGGCGGCGATCACGGCACGGCGCAATGGACGTACTCCTCCGGCTCGGGGACGGTGCGGTCGGCTTCGGGGATGTCGGCGGCGTCGGTGACGTCGCCGGCCTGGAAGTCGTCGGGTACCGCAAAGTACACCACGCGACACCGGGTCGAATAGCCCGGCTCGCCGGCGCGCGCACTCGCGACCGCGGCGCCCGAGCGGGCCGACCAGCCGGCGGGCACCAGCAGGTCCATCGGCGCGACCGCGCCGCCGGCATCCACCGGCAGGTCGCCGGCCAGTTCGAGGTACACGACGGCAATCCCGTCCACCCAGCCGACGCGGCGCGGGATGCGCCCGGCCGGGTCGGCGACGCTCGCCTCGGCGTCGACGATCGCGAGGTCGGCCACCGAGCCGCCGCCGGCCGGCACGAGATCGAAGTCCGCTAGCTCGTCAGGAGCGCGGGCCCCGTTCGGCGGATAGTCAGCCCCGGCCGTCGCGACGCGAAGGCGCACGAACGGCGTGTAGTCGGGCGCGTCCGGCAGCGCGGGCAGCAGCGGCCCCTGGCACGCATCGAGGTCAAACGCGCCGGTTTCGTCCACGCCGTCGCACGGCGGCGGGCCGGCGACCTCGACCGCGTCCGCGACGACCGCCGGCGCGTCGCCCAACAGGTACAGGTCCACCGGCGCGCCACCCGCGTACGCGCGCGCCGGCGCGATCGACCCGCGCAGCGCCGGCGGAAAGCCGCTGCCGTCGGCGAACGTGGCCGGGCGGCCGAACGGATTGTCGCGACAGCCGGCCGCGAGCGCCGCGGCGACGGCGACCGCGACCAGCGACGCGCGCGCGGTCACGGCGTCGCCTCCTGCAGCAGCACGGCCTCGGACGAGAACGCAAACTGCGCGGAAAAGTCGTCCACGGTGCCGTCGCCGTCCGTGTCCACGTCCGGGTCGCCGAGGAAGTTTGCGAGCGGCTGATCGTTGGTCGGGTCGCCGTCGCCCTGCAGATCGATGAGCGTGGCCGCCGCGCGCTCGCCTTCGATGACGCCCGTGAGCAGGCCGTCGGACAGCCGCAGGCCGTTGGCGGATGCGGTCGCAACGACGCGGGCGCCGGACAGCGGCACCGGAATCTCGAGCGGAAACGACACCCGCAGCACGAACGCCACCGGGGCGTCCGTCGTGAACCGGCGCGCGCCGTCGACGGTCGCCGTGGTGGCGGCGGGCGGATAGGTCGGGTCGAACGCGAACGTGCCCGCATCGACCCGCTCCGCCGAACCGATGGACACCGCCCACCTGTCGGCGTCCAGATCGCCGGCGGTCTCGACGACGAGCAGGTTGAGGTGGTCCGAGTCGACCGCGGACGAGATGACGTTCTGGAACCCGACGAGGCCGTCCGGCTTGTCGATGAACACCTCGGTCGCCCGCCACACGCCCGGGCTGCCGAGTACCGGACCTCCGTCGGGAAACGGCAGGTCGCGCTGGAAGTCCGACCGGGTCGGCTCCTCGAACTTGCATGCCGCGAGGGCCAGCGCCGCGGCCAGCCCGACCGCCGTTGCCGTCGACATGTGCGCCAAATCCGGACAGACCATACCACCCGGCCGTCGCGCCGCTCAACCGCGCGGCCGGGCGCCGGCCTCCCCGCTACTCCGCGGCCTGCGCATCCGGCGTGCCCGCGTCGGGCGGCGCCGCGTCGGGTGGTGCCGCATCGGGCGGCGCCGCGTCCACCCCCGCGTCAGGCGGCGCCGCGTCCGACGGCGCCGCGTCCGCGCTCGCGTCCGGCATGGGCTTCGGGGCGGCGTCGACAGGCGTTCCGGACGTGTCCGGCACGCACACGCTCTGGCCGCCGGGTCCCGGCGAGCAGATGAGCCCGTCCTCGCAGTCGGAGTCGATCTCACACCGCTGGCCCTCCCCCTGCTTGCACGCCGGCGCGGCGGCCAGGGCAACCAGGGACAGCGCGAGCGCACACGAACGAGCCGTACGAGACCGCATCGGCTGCCTCCATAGCACGTCGCGCGCGGGCGGACCACCCCTGGCGTCGATCACCGAGCATCCCGAGCGCACCGAAACCCGCGGTCGAATCCGCGGTGGTTGGCGTCCGCATACAGCCGCAGGTAGGTCCGACCGAACAGTCTCGGCTCGGCCCACGAGCCGCCGCGCACGACGCGCATCGGCGGCCCGACCGCCGGCGGCGCCGTCACCGCCGGATCGATGTGCGACAGCGCCTCGTAGGTCGGCGCGTAGTAGTCGGCGACCCATTCGGACACGTTGCCCGCGAGATCGTAGACGCCATAGGGGCTGGCGCTCCACCGCAGCGCGCCGACGGGCGCGGGCCCCGTGAAGCCGTCGGACGCGTCCGCGACGTAGCGCGACGCAAGCCACACCGCGTGCCGGTCGACCGCGCCGTGGTTCGAACCGTCGTCGCGGCGGTGATACCCCCATGGCCACGGGCGCGGGCGGCGGTCGACGCCGCGCGCGGCCTTTTCCCACTCGGCCTCGGTCGGCAACCGCTTGCCGGCCCAGGCGCAGTAGTCGGCGGCGTCGCGCCAGGTCACGTAGACGATCGGCAGCCGGTCGTCGGCGACGAAGCGACCGTCGCCGGTCACCAGCGGCGCCACGTCGCAGTAGCCGGCCGCCGCGCACGCGCGGTACGCGCCGACCGTCACCTCGTAGCGGTCGATGTCGTACGCCGGCAGGTACACCTCGCGCAGCGGTCGCGCGTTGCCGACGAGGTTGTCCGCCGTGCAGACGGTCTCCTGGGCGCCGTCGCCAAACTCGCGCACGCAGTCGGCGCGCAGCTCGCTGCGGGCCGCCGGATCGTCGGGAAAGCCCATCCAGAACGGCCCGGCCGGGATGCGCACCATGTCCGGTTCCGCGCGGACGACCACGACCGCTCGCCCGGCACGTCCGGCCGACGCCATGGATGCAACGGCAACCGATGCGGCCGCCGCCGCGGCCCAGCATGCCACGGTGCGCATATCGCGAGCATAGTCCGGACGGCGCCGCGGCGCCCGCGGCAGCCTCACCGCCGGGTCGCGAGCCATGCGCCGGCGACCGCCGCGCGCTCCGCCGGCGACGCGGCGTCGGCCAGCAGCGCCGCGGCATCGGCCGCCGCCCCGGCGCGACCGACCCGCGCCACGAGTTGCGCGACGGCGGCCGCCCGCACGCGGTCGTCGTCGTCGCCGAGCAGGGCGCGCAAGGCGTCGGGATCGTCCACGGCGCCGACCGCCCGGGCGCGGACGACCGGATCGTCGTCGCCGATCGCCGCCGCCAGGAGTGCGCGCGCGTCGGCCTCGGGCCGGCTCCCCAGCGCAGCGATCGCCGCCCGGCGCACCGCGGGGTCGGCGTGGCGGGCGAGCTCGACCAGCCGCGCCAACGCCTCCGGCCCCGGCACGAAGGCCAACCCCTCGGCCAGCGCGGCCAGCACCACGGGCGACGTCTCCTTGCGCAGCCGAAACAGCTCGCGCGCGAACCGCTCGCGGCCGAGCGCGGCGGACGCGAACGCCGCGGCCGCGCGCACGCGCTCGTCGCGGTCCGCGACCCGCTTGACCACCTCCCAATACGCGGCCCGGCCCGCGTAGCCGTGTCGCGCCGCGTCGCCGAGCGCGCGCGCGCACGCCGCGCGCA
>RFGE01000206.1 GCA_003696105.1 Deltaproteobacteria bacterium
GTGTTGTTCGGGACGACCTCGGCCGACCACAGCGTGCCCGGTTGCAGCGCGTCGCGCAGGTATTCCATCCCCGCGGCGATCCCGCTCTCGGCGGCGTAGCGGGCGACCCGGCGAAACCGCTCGTGGCCGGTGGCGGACTGTCCGCTCTGGATTGACAGGATCGCGAGCCCGCCGATCCCCAGGAGGCCGACGAGCGTCACCATCGCGACGAGCATGACGCTCCCCCGTTCGTCCGATGCGCTGCGGACCATCGTCCATAGGATAGCGCGCTCGGCGGAGGGCGCGCGACAAAACGTGTGGGGGCCGGTGTCGCTCGATGTAGGTGCCAGTCGCACGATGCGGCGGCCGAGCGCCGACGTCGAGCGCGGCCGGCACAGGACGCGGCGTCCGGTCACAAGCCGGTCGCGCAAAACAGGCCGCCGCCGGTCGCCGGGTAGCGGAAGTGGCCGGAAATGCACATCTCTTCGAGGCTGCTGTCGCCGAACGTCACCAGGCTACCGGTCGTGTTGTTGTACGTGCACTCGATGTGGATGCGGTCACCGGCCGCCATCGGCACGGGCTGCGGCAGCACGCGTACGGTCTGGTTGTCGAAGTTGTACGGCTCGTCGAGTAGCACGACGTCGCCGGCGAGCGAGCTGCGCGCGACGACCTTCATGCGCGTTCCCAACATGTGCATGTGGGGCGCCACCGACAGCAACGTCGTGTCCTGCGACAGCGTGCAGTCGCCGGCCTGAGTTTGTGCGCCGGGCGGGATCGCCAGGTCGAACTTGGACACCATGAACGCTTCGGCGACGTGTTCCACTTCCGCCGGATCGGTTTCGATGATCTCCGTGCCGGACTCGCCGGACAGATCCGACTCGGAGAAGTTAAACAGGTGCAGGTTCAACAGCAGCTGATCGCCCGCCTCGAGCTTGACGGCCACGCCGTCGGGCAGGACCAGCGCGTTCGTGCCGACTCCGGAGCCGAACACCTGCGCGCCGTAGTTGGTGCCTGCGTTGCACGGCACGATCCCGTCGTCGCGCTGTCGCGGGCCGACCGTGAGCACGGTGTGGTGCGTGCCCAGCGGGATCTTCGGGCGGAACGCGCGAACGTAGATCGTCCGCTCGATCGTCTTGTAGACGCAGCGGTATTGCTCGGTGCCGGCCGGGATCGTCCACTGGCCGACGATCAGATCGGTGAAGCCGGCGACGTCGGCGTCGGCGGCCGGTGCGGCGTCGGATGCCGGCGCGGCCGCGTCCGGGCCGCCGGCGTCAGCGAGGTCCTCCGATCCGGACGAACTCGAGGTGCATGCCGGCACGACGGACAGCGTGCCGGCGAGCGCGATCGACGCGGTGCGCATGACGGACCCCCGGGCTGAGGTGGAACCAAAGCATAGGGGAGCAGGCCATCCGGGCCAACTGCGCGCGACGTCGCGCCCAACTATGCGAAACGCCGCCCTTGACGGGGGGCGTCGGCGCGGCCAATATTCCGGCCATGACGAAACGACTCGGAACCCTTCTCGTGTCGGGGTTCGTCGCGCTCGGTCTCGTCGGTTGCCAGAAGGCCGACGACGCCGTCGTGAAGAAACTCGACGAGATCAGCAAGAAGCTCGACAAACTCGACGACATCGAAAAGAAGCTGGCCGGGGGGGGGCGACCGTCGGCGGTGCGGCCGCGCGGTCCGATTCCCGGCCGGCCGGACCCGAACCAGGTCTACGCGGTTCCGATCGAGGGCTCTCCTTTCAAGGGGGCCAAGCACGCGAAGGTCACCATCGTCGAGGGCTTCGAGTTTGCTTGACCGTTCTGCCAGAGGGTCGGTCCGACCGTCGAGCAGCTGTTGAAGGATTACAAGGGCGACATCAAGGTCGTCTACAAGCACTACGTCGTTCACCCGCAGATCGCGACGAAGCCGGCGTTGGCGGCGTGCGCGGCGCACAAGCAGGGCAAGTTCGCCGAGATGGAAAAGCTGCTGTGGGAGAAGGGCTACAAGGCCGGGCGCAACTACAGCGACGAGAACATCGAGAAGATCGCCAAGGAAGCCGGCCTCGACATGAAGAAGTTCAAGGCCGACATGAACAGCGACGCGTGTAAGAAGTACATCCAGAAGGATCAGGCCGAGCTGGCGCGCGTCGGCGCGCGCGGCACGCCGGCGTTCTTCATCAACGGCAGGTTCCTGTCCGGCGCTCAGCCGATCGATCGGTTCAAGGCGATCATCGACGAGGAACTCAAGAAGGCCAACGAGCGCATCAAGAAGGGCGAGGCGACGGTCGAGAACTACTATCAGAAGTTCGTGCTCGAAAAGGGCAAAAAGAGCCTGTAAGTCGCCTCGTCGGGCTCGCCGGCGTCCGCGTCACCTCGGCGACGCGGGCGCCCCGAGTCCCCCGGCGCAACCGACGCGAAACCCGGCGGAAACCCCGCCGGGTTTTTTTGTGGGCGCGACCGCGCGCGAGGCATCCCGGGGCCGACGCCGGCGCGCCGAGCGGCGCCGGTCTCCCAGGCCGGGGCCAACTTACGGGCCGGCGCCGACGAAGGCGTACAGCGTGTCGCGGCAGCGTGCCGTTTCGACGATGCGCTCGCCGGGCGGCGCGCCGGGCAGCGCGAGATCGGGGGCCATCCGCGGCTCGAGCCAGGCGCCGGTCACGTCGAGGCGGTATTCGGTGCCGTCGGCCGTCCAGACGTGCCACGTGTCGCCGCGGTGGTGGTCCGCGACCAGGACATCGCCGCCGGGCGGCGCGTTCGGCACGCCCGCCCATTCGACGGAGCGAACGGTCTGGTCGGGGTCGTCCCAGGCCGTCTCGAGGTCGAGTTCCCACTTGCCGCCGTCGCCGCCGAGTCGCTCCGGCGCGCGCGCGTAGCGCAACACCCACCAGCGATCGCCGGAGCCGAACCAGACCTGGTGAAAGCGGATGCCGGCGTCGAACTGGTCGAACGCGGTCGCGATCGTGGGCGGCGTCAGTGCGAAGTCGCTGTCGACCGCGGGGATGTCGTCCCACGGGGCGCCGAACCACGACGCGAACGCGTCCTCCGAGCACCGCCACTCGGTCGCCGTGCCGACGCACACCATGTCGCCACGGAAGTCGCAGATGGCCCACGCCGACCGGATGTCGTCCGGCGCGGGCGCGCCGGCGCCCGCGAAGAACTCCTCGGCGTCGACGCGCGTCCACTGTGCGTCTCCCTTGCCGAGCCGATACACCGCCGCGCCAGGGGGCGCCGCGGCATCCGGCGCGGCGGCGTCGGGGGCGGGCAGCGCGGCATCGATCTCCGGCGCGGCCGCGTCGCCTCCCGGCGGCACGCCGGGCGTCCGCACGCACGCGCCGCGGTCGCACGCGAAGCCCGGTGGACAGGCCTCGTTCGGGCCGCACGAAAACTGGCCGTCGGAAAACGCCGGCGAGAAACAGCCGGAGGTGGCGATGGAGGCGGCCGCCGCCAGCGACGCCAGCGCGCGGCGCGGTGGACCCGACACCCGCTCGCGAACCCGCGGCGGGACGACCGCGCGCCGTGCGCGAGACGCCCGCTCGGTACGCTTCCCGGTGGGCACGCACGCTCGCGCTGCGCCTGCGCCACGCACGAGACCATGGTACCCCGCCGCGGCGGGCGCGCGAAGGGGCAGCCGTCGCCGGCCACTAGGCTGGTCGTGTCGCGAAATCAGTCGACTAGCCAATTTTGAAACCATTGTGAATGGTTACATCGCGAGCCGGCCCCGCTGCGCCCGGCGTGTCGCGAGCGTGGACAGGTCCCGGTCGCGCGCAACGGCCCGCAATTGCGGGCGCCACGTGTTGGCCCGCCGCTTGCCGGGTGAGGGCGGCATGTTGGTTCGTCATGCCGCCGCCCTCGCCGCCCTGTTCGCTGCCGCCTGCGCCGCCGGCGACCTCGATCCGGCCGACGGTGCCGACGATGCGTTCCCGACCGGCAAGGCCGACGGTGCCGTCGACGCCGCGTCGCCCGAGGCGCGCGCCGTCTTGGCGCTCGTCAACGATCCGGCCGTGACGGCGGAACAGCTCGACGACGAGGCGCGGCTCTACCGTACGGCGGCCTACAATATCGTCGCCCATCGCGACGGGCCCGACGGCGTCGCCGGCAGCCACGACGACGACCCGTTCGACGATCTGGCCGAACTCGACGCGGTCAAGTACGTCGGCCCGGTCGCACTTGAGCGGCTCCTCGCGTATGCGATCGACCGCGGTTATCTCGACGACGTCCGCGGCGGCCATGTCGAGGCGATCTTCTCGCCCCAGCCGTACGAGCGCAGTCACAACGTGCGCGTCGCGGAGTTGATCGACGCCGCGCAGGACTCCATCGACATCGCGATGTACAGCTATTCCGATGCGCGCATCGCCGA
>RFGE01000207.1 GCA_003696105.1 Deltaproteobacteria bacterium
CGCGCAGTCCCGGCGGAACGCGACCGGCGCCGCGCGCGAACAGGCGTGACCAGAAGCCAGCGCTCACGGTCGGCGTAGTATGCCACGGTCGCCGGCGCGCGCGCCGATCAGTCGGCGAATGCCGATGGCGGCGGACACGCGCACATCAGATTGCGATCGCCGTACGCATTGTCGATGCGGGACACGGGTGGCCAAAACTTGTGATCGCGCGTCCACGGCGCCGGGAACGCCGCCTGCTCGCGCCGGTACGCGTGCGGCCACTCGGTCGCCGCGACGTCGCCGGCGGTGTGCGGCGCGCACTTGAGCGGGTTATCGCCGGCCGGTAGGTCGCCGCGCTCGATCGCGCGGATCTCGTCGCGGATGGCGATCAGCGCGTCGCAAAAGCGATCGAGTTCCGCGCGCGACTCGGACTCGGTCGGCTCGATCATGAGAGTGCCGGCGACCGGCCACGACATCGTCGGCGCGTGGAAGCCGAAGTCCATCAGCCGCTTGGCGATGTCCTCGACCTCGACGCCGGCGGACTTTTTGAACGGCCGGCAATCGACGACGAACTCGTGGGCGACGCGCCCGCCCTCGCCACAATACAGCACGTCGTAGTGGCCGCGCAGTCGGGCCGCCATGTAGTTGGCGTTGAGGATCGCGACCTGCGACGCGCGCGCCAGCCCGTCGGGGCCCATCATGCGGATGTACATCCACGAAATCGGCAGGATGCTCGGGCTGCCGAAGCGAGCGGCCGCGACCGGCCAATCGCGCGCCGACGCGTCGAGCGGATCGCCCGGCAGGTACGGCGCCAGGTGCGCCGCGGCGGCGATCGGCCCCATGCCGGGGCCGCCGCCGCCGTGCGGAATGCAGAACGTCTTGTGTAGGTTCACGTGGCAGACGTCGGCGCCGTAGTCGCCGGGCCGGCACAGGCCGACCTGCGCGTTGAGGTTCGCGCCGTCGAGGTAGACCTGCCCGCCGCGCTCGTGGACCGCGTCGCAGATCGCGCGGATGCTCGCCTCGAACACGCCGTGGGTCGACGGGTAGGTGACCATCAGCGCGCCGAGCGCGTCGGCGTGCGCGTCGGCCTTGGCGCACAGATCGGCCACGTCGATGTTGCCGCGGTCGTCGCACGCGACCGGCACCACGCGGAAGCCGGCCATCACGGCGCTCGCCGGGTTGGTGCCGTGCGCCGACGTCGGGATCAGGCACACGTCGCGGCCGCCGTCGCCCCGCGCATCCAGGTAGCGGCGGATCGCGAGCAATCCGGCGTATTCGCCCTGCGACCCGGCGTTCGGCTGCAGCGACACCGCCGGCAGCCCGGTGATCTCCGCGAGCCACGCCGCGAGTTGGTCGATCAGCTCGCGGTAGCCCCCCGCCTGCTCCGCCGGAGCGTGCGGGTGCAGGCTCGCGAACTCCGGCCACGTGATCGGGACCATCTCGGCCGCTGCGTTGAGCTTCATCGTGCACGAGCCGAGCGGGATCATCGACGTCGTGAGCGACAGGTCGCGCGCCTGCAGCCGGTGCAGGTAGCGCAACATCTCGTGCTCGGTGTGGTAGCGGTGAAAGCACGGATGGTCGAGGTAGCCGCTGGTGCGCGCAAACGGCGCGGCGTACGCGGCGTCGACGCCGTCGACGAGTTCGTCGACCGCGGGCGCGGCGCGGTCGCCGGCGAACGCGGCCAGCAGGTCTTCGACGTCGCGCCGGCCCGTCGTCTCGTCGAGCGACACGCCGACCGAGCCGTCGCCGAAGTCGCGCAGGTTCATCTGCCGCGCCGCGGCGCGCGCCAGCACGTGTGCCGCCTCGCCGGCGGGCAGTCGCACGCGCAACGTGTCGAACACGTCGCCGCTGCCCACGTCGAACCCGAGGCGGCGCAACCCCGCGGCGAGCGCGCGCGTCCACCCGCGCACGCGCACAGCGATCCGCCGCAGCCCGTCCGGACCGTGCCAACACGCGTACAGCGCCGCCATGATCGCGAGCAGCACCTGCGCGGTGCAGATGTTGCTGGTCGCGCGGTCGCGGCGGATGTGTTGTTCGCGCGTCTGCAGCGCCAGCCGGTATGCGACGCGCCCGTGCGCGTCCTTCGACACGCCGACCAGGCGGCCGGGGATGTGTCGCTTGTGCTCGTCGCGCGTCGCGAGGAACGCGGCGTGCGGCCCGCCGTAGCCGAGCGGCACGCCGAACCGCTGCGACGACCCCACGGCCACGTCGGCGCCGATGTCGCCGGGCGGCGCCAGCAGCGTGAGTGCGAGCAGGTCGGTCGCCATGACGACGAGCCCGCCGGCCTGGTGGACGCGGTCGCACAGGTCGCGGTAGTCGCGCAGCCGGCCGTCGGTCGCCGGATACTGGACGAGCGCGCCGATCCAGTCGTCGGCGGGCGCCGCCTCGTCGACCGGGCCCACCTCGACCTCGATGCCCAGTGGCCTCGCGCGGGTGCGCACGACCGCGATCGTCTGCGGGTGGCAGTCGTCGGCGACGAAGAAGCGACTGCGGCGATTTCGCAGGATGCGGCGGCACATGGTCATCGCCTCGGCGGCCGCGGTCGCCTCGTCGAGCAGCGATGCGTTGGCCAGCGGCAACCCGGTGAGATCCGCCACCATCGTCTGGAACGACAGCAACACCTCGAGCCGGCCCTGCGAGATCTCGGCCTGGTACGGCGTGTACTGCGTGTACCACCCGGGGTTTTCCAGCACGTTGCGCTGAATGACCGGCGGCGTGATGCAATCGTAGTATCCGCAACCAATGAACGAGCGAAACGCGCGGTTGCGCGCGGCGATCGCGCGCAGCTCGGCCAGCGCGTCGCGCTCGCCGGCCGCTGGCGGCAGATCGAGCGGGCGGCCGAGGCGGATGTCGGCCGGAACGGTCTGGTCGATCAACGCGTCGAGGCTCGGCGCGCCGATGACGCGGAGCATGTCCGCGACGTCGGCGTCGCTCGGGCCGATGTGGCGGCGGGCAAACGAATCGGATGGACCCAGATCTGGCGGCAGCACGCGGCGGACCATACCCGATCGCAACGCGCGCGAAAACGGACGCCGGAGCCGCCGCGCGTCCCCTGCGCCGCGGCCGGTCACCGGCGGCGGCGCAACAGCCACGCCAGCCAGCGTGCGACCCGCGGCGTGAGCCGCGCCCGCTGGTACGCGTCCGCCGCCCGGCCGAGCGCCCTCGCGTACGTCGGATACGGCGCGATCGCGTGGCCGAAATCGGCCAGGCCGCGGCCGTGGGCCATCGCGAACGCGACCGCGGCGATGGTCTCGCCGGCCACCGGCGAGACGGCGGTCGCTCCGAGGATGCGGTCGGAGCCGCGGCGGGTGACCACGCGCAACAAGCCATCCGTCGCTCCATCGGTGCGCGCGCGGTCGACCTCGGCCATCGCCACGTCGTACACGACCGCCGCGATCCCGCGGCTTTCGGCGTCGGCGGCCGTCAGTCCCACGCCCGCCACCTCCGGGTCGGTGTACGTCGCCCACGGCACCACCAACCGGCTCGCGCGCGCGCGGCCGAAGAACAGCGCGTTGCGCAGGACGATGCGAGCCATCGCGTCGGCCGCGTGGGTGTAGCGCAGCGGCGAGCAACAGTCGCCGGCCGCGTAGACTCGCCGGTTGGCCGTGCGCAGCCTGTCGTCCACCGCCACGCCGTGCGGGCCGATCGCGATGCCGGCCGCGGCCAGGTCGAGGTCTTCGACATTGGGCGCCCGGCCGGTCGCCACGAGGATCGCGTCGACGCGCAGCCGCTGGCCGCCGGCCACCAGCGTGCGCGCGGGCTCGACGCGGTCGACGGGCGCGCCCACGAGCACCCGCACGCCGTCGCGCTGGAGCGCCCGCGCGACGATGCCGCCCGCGTCCGGGTCGTCGCGGGGAAGCAGCCGATCGGCCGCCTCGACGAGCACGACCTTCGAACCGAGCCGGGCGAACGCCTGGGCCAGCTCGCACCCGATCGGACCGCCGCCGACGATCGCGAGCCGGCGCGGCAGCTCGTCGAGGTCGAACACGCTGTCGCTCGTCAGGTAGCCCGCCTCGCGCAGGCCTTCGATCGGCGGCACCGCCGGGCGCGCGCCGGTGGCGATGCACGCGCGGGCAAACCGCAGCTCGGCGTCGCCGACCGCGACGCGATCCCGACCCGTGAAGCGCGCCGCGCCGAAGTACACGTCGACCCCGAGATCCCGCAGGCGGTGGGCGCTGTCGTGCTCGGCGACCGCCGCGCGCACGGCGCGCACCCGCGCCAGCGCCGCGGCGAACGCGGCGGCCGGATCGGCCGGTGGCGCCGCCGCGGCCGCTCGCGCGATCGCGATCAGCGCCTTGCTCGGCACGCAGCCCGTGTTGAGGCAGTCGCCGCCGAGCCGGTCGCGCTCGACCAGCGCGACGCGCGCGCCCAGACCCGCCGCCCCGACCGCGGCCACCAGGCCCGCCGTGCCGCCGCCGATCACGACGAGGTTGTAGCGCCCGCGCGGCCGCGGGTTTTCCCAACCGGGCGGGCGGACGTGCGCGGCGAGTTCGTCGTCGGCCGGATCGTCGCGGCGCATGCCGACCAGAGTCGCCGGCCGCGGCAAACGTTACGCCGTACGCGACCCGCGGTAGCCCGCCGCGCCGCAGGCGGCGCGGCCCACATCGCCCGACACGCGGGCGGCGTGGCCGGCGTGCCACACCCCGTCTATACTCGACTCTATGCGCGGCAAGCTTCGCTTCAACGCCGTCGCGGTCGGCGCGGCCCTCGTGGCCGCGCTGCTGCTGTCGGTGTTTCGCCCATCCCCCGAGGGGATGCTTACGCTGGGCCTCGGGGAGCGCGCGGCCCGCGCCGCCCCCGGCCAGCTCGCCCTCGCGGACACCGACGGCCGGCACCACGATCTCACCGCCCTGCGCGTGTTCAACCGGGTGCTGGTCCGCGTGCGCTCGGCCTACGTGGACACCCGCCGCATCGACCCGCGCAAGATGATGTACGCGGCGCTCGACTCGGTGCAGCTCAACGTGCCCGAGGTGTTGGTCGAGGAGCACCCCGAGCGCGACGAAGTCGTCGTCGTCGTCAACGACAAGCGCCACGCGTTCAGCGTGGCCGACGTCGACTCGCCGTGGCGGCTGTCGGCGCGGCTCAAGGACGTGTTCCGGTTCATCCAGGACAACATGAATCCGGGGGCGGATCTGGCGCAGGTCGAGTATTCGGCGGTCAACGGCATGCTGTCGACCCTCGATCCGCACTCGGTCCTGCTCGACCCGGACGCGGCCAAGGAGATGGACGTGAGCACCTCCGGCCACTTCGGTGGCCTCGGCATCGTCATCGGTATGCGGAAAGGCAAGCTCACGGTCATCCGGCCGATGCCCGGCACGCCGGCGGCGCGCGCCGGCATCCGCGCCGGCGACCACATCGTGCGCATCAATTCCGAGTCCACGGACCACCTCACGCTCACCGGCGCGGTCAACCGCATGCGCGGAAAACAGGGCACGAAGGTTACACTGTGGGTGCGGCGCAAAGGGGTCGATCGCGACCTCGAATTCGAGCTGACGCGCGACATCATTCGCGTCGAGTCGGTCGTGTCCCGCTACCTGCCCGACCAGCGCGTCGGCTACATCAAGATCAAGAACTTCCAGTCGACGACGGCGCGCGAGGTGAAGTCGGCGATGCGCGAGCTGGCCGACCAGGGCGCATCGGCGTGGGTGCTGGACTTGCGAAACAACCCAGGCGGCCTGCTCGAACAGGCGATCCAGGTCGCGGACCTGTTCGTCGATCACGGCACGATCGTCACGACGATCGGCAGCGACGAGCGCGACGCGCGGCGCGCGACCAAGAAGGGGACCGACACGCGGTCGCCCGTCGCGGTGCTCGTCAACGGCCAGTCGGCCTCCGCGTCCGAGATCGTCGCCGGCGCCCTCAAGAACCTCGACCGCGCGGTCGTCATTGGATCGACCACCTTCGGCAAGGGATCGGTCCAGATCCTCTACGAGAACAAGGACGGCTCGAAGCTGAAGCTGACGATCGCCGAGTATCTCACGCCCGGCGACCTGTCGATCCAGTCGGTCGGGGTGCCGCCCGACATCGAGCTGCAGCGCGTCTACGTGCCCAAGCAACTCAAGACGGCGCGCGATCAGATCCGGCTGCGCCGTACCAAGCACACGTTCCGCGAGGCGGACCTCACCGCCCACTTGCAGTCGCGGCACGCCAAGGCGCGAGGGAGCGCCGCCGAGGTCGTCCGCTACCTGTACGAGCGCCCGGCGCGAGCGGGCGACGACGAGGGCGACGACGCGGACGCCGCGGGCGACGACGAGGACGGCGAACCGCCAGCCGACGGAGCGGCCGACGACGACGAACCGGTCGACGGCGACCTCGCCGACGACGAGATCGTCGAGGACTTCGAGATGAAGTTCGCCCGCGACTTCGTCGCGCAGGCGCGGTCGCCGGTGCGCAGCCGCGCGCTCGCGCAGTCGCGCCGGTTCCTCGCCCAACGGCGCAAGCTCGAGAGCGAGCGAGTCGTCCAGGCGCTCGCGGCGCTCGGTATCGATTGGACGGCGCCGGCTGCCAAGGCCGATAGCGGCGCCGCGCTGACGGCGACGGTCCGCGCGGCCGGCGCGTCGCTCGCGCCGTCGCCGGGCGCCGATGCGGACTTCCGCGCGGGCGAGGTCGTCCGGCTCGAGGGCCGGGTCGCGAACGCGGGGACCGGGCCGGCGTACCGCGTCCACGCCCAGGTGCGCTCCGACGACCGCGTGTTCGACGAAACGGAGCTGGTATTCGGCCGCATCGATCCGGGCCAGAGCCGCACGTTCACCGCGCTCGTTCGCGTGCCGAAGAACGCCGTGGACCGGGTGTCGCCGCTGTCGTTCGTCTTTACCGAATACAACGGCGCACAGGTCGAAGCCGCGCCGCTCACCCTGCGCATCCACGCCCTGCCCCGGCCGGTGTTCGCGTACAGCCACCAGCTGATCGACGACGGCAACGGCGACGGCTTGGTGCAAAAGGGCGAGCCGATGCGCCTGCGCATGACGTTCAAGAACGCCGGCGACGGCCCGGCGCAGGACGTGACCGCGGTGCTGAGCAACAAGTCCGGCGGCAACATCGACGGCGTCGTCATCCACAAGGGCCGGTTCCAGTTTCCCGAGGGGCTCGCCCCCGGCGAGTCCAAGACGGTCGAGTTTTCGTTCGCGACCAACGGCCAGTTCGACCGCGACGAGCTGGTCCTCGAGATGTCGGTCTACGACGGCGTGCTGTCCGAGTCGGTGACGGACAAGCTCGAGTACCGCGTGCGGCCGCCGTCCGCCGGGCCGGCTCCCGCGTCCGGCTCCGTTCGCATCACCAAGCGCGCTACGCCGCTGCGCGAAGGGGCATCCGCGGACGCCGACGTGATCGGCTACGCGGACCGCGGCGCCGTGTTGGCGCTCACCGGCACCGAGGGCGCGTTCTACCGGGTCGAGATGGTGCCGGGCGTGCCGGCGTTCGTCGCGCGCGATGCCGCCGAGCGCTCGCGGGCCAAGCCGCGCCGCGCCGCGGTCGCGGAGCGCTGGCAGGTCACGCCGCCGCGCATCGCGCTCGACGTGCCGTCGTTGACGACGCCGGGCGACCACTACCGCCTGCACGGCGTCGTCACGGACGACACCCACGTCGAGGACGTGTACGTGTTCGTGTCCAATCGCGAGGCCAAGATCGACAACAAGAAGGTGTTCTACAAGTCGAACCGCCACGGCCGGCACGAACGGACACTCGAGTTCGAGGGGGACATCCCGCTGTGGCCGGGCAGCAACTTCATCACCGTCGTCGCGCGCGAAAACGACGTCGTGCAAGCCACGCGCGCCCTGTACCTGCAGCGGGCCGGCGGGCCGCCCGGTGCCGCCGCCGCTCGCTGACCGCGCCGCGCACCGGCAAAACCCTGAACTTTTCCGACAACATGCGCCGACCCGTTGAATGCCCGCAGCGGTGTGGAGTCCAATGGAACGTGTCGATGGTCACGCGATGGACGTGGATCGCCGCGGGGTTGGCCGTGCTGGCCGCCGTCGCCCCGGCGCGAGCCCAGAAGGCCAAGCCGCGGATCGAGGACATCGTCGGCGACTACAAGGTGAAGTTCGACGAGATCGCGAACAACTGCACCCAGACCGGCATGTCGCTCCGCAAGGGCGTGGTCACGCTCGCGATCGACCGCAAGGGCAACCGGAAGCGATGGTTCTCCGTGTCGATTCCGATCGCGCCGGTGATGTTCGGCTCCGAGCCGCGGGACGGCAAGTTCCGCGTGCGCGCGCCGCGCGCGGGCACGGGGATTCGCGGCGTGTTGGGCGAGTTCAACGCGTCCGGTCGCGCCGCCAGCGGCGTCATCCAATTCGTGTACATCGCGGAGTTCTTCACCAAGGACGGCAAGCCGCTGTGCACCCAGAGTTGGAACGTCTCGGGCGTCAAGCAATAGCGTGCCGCCGTGCCTATACTGTCCGGCGATGATGAGCCGCGACGTCGGGCGAACCCGGGTGGCAGCCTTTGCGGCGCTAGGAGGCTGTAGTGTATAGGCGCGCCAGCGAGGTTGCGAGATGCGACGCGAGGTTCGGCGC
>RFGE01000208.1 GCA_003696105.1 Deltaproteobacteria bacterium
CCGAGATTCGCCCATGCCTGGTGGTTCTCGGGATACAGCTCGACCGCTTTGAGGAACTCCTTCTCGGCCGATGCGTACTCGCGATTGCGCAACAGCGCGATGCCCTTATTGGACGCCTCGATTGAGGCGTTGCGATCCTGGTTTGCGCACCCGACCGCAAAGAGCGCGACCACCGTTGCAACTGCTGCAATGCGAAGCATGGTTTGCCTCCGTCGTAGGGTGGCGCGACTATAGCAGGCTCGGCGCCGCCGCTCCACGCCGCACACCGTCGTCTCGCGCGTCACGCCGCGCCCGCACGCGACCGACCGGAGCGCCGGCAGCGCCCAGCAGGTGGCCACCGGCGCACCGCACCCCGCCCGCTGCGCGCTCACTCGCCGGCCGGGCGGAACGTGAACGGGTAGCGAACGTTGACCAACCCGCCGCCCTTCGGCTTCGGGAACTGGATGGTCTTGATCGCCGCGGCGACGCAGTTTTCGACGGTCTTGTCGCCGATCCCGCCCGCGGTCACCGACAGCACCGCGCCGTTGCCGCTGATGGTGAAGTTGGTGACCACCGTACCCGACAGCTTCTGATTCACGAGCAGTTGCTTCTCGTAGCAGTACTTGATCTGGGGCAGCTTCTTGCGGATGTAGCGGCGAATGATGCTCTTGTCGAGATCGCCGGTCGCCGTGGCGTGGCCGATGCTCACCTGCGGCGGCCGCGCCTTGCGCCCGCGCATACCACCGCCCGCCGACCCGATGCCGTAGCCCGACCCCGTGCCGGAGCCGTGGCCGATCGTGCCGTAGCGCCCCGTGCCGATCGTGCCCCACCCGGTACCGCCGCCGCCGGGCCCCGTTCCCTTGAGACCGTAGCCCCAGCCGCCCTGCATCTCGCCCACCTCATTGCCGATGAGACCGCCGTAGACGTCGCGATCGTCGAGGCCCGAGCTGAAATCGCCCGTCCCGGTGATCGACGCGAACGCCCCGCCCGGCTGTGCATTGAACGCGCCGAGGATGCCCGACGTGCGCGCGGCCTCCATCGCCTGCTGGCGCGCGAGCTGCGGATCTCCGTCGTAGTTGCGCTTCATTGCGTACTGACCCGACTGCCGCGTCGAATCCTTCTTGCCCATCTTGCCCTCGTCGAGCGCCATCTTCGTACCGGTGCCACCCGACTTGTCGTCCCCCTTGTCATCCTCCGCGAGTTGCTCCTCCTGCTTCGGATCCTCGACCGGAGCAGTCTGCACGCGCGCCATGCGCATGTCGCCCCCGAGAGGATCGAAGAACATGGTTTCCGCCGACGGCGGCGCCGAGAACGCGAGCGCGAGGAAGCCGAGCATGACGGCGGCCGCACCGCCGACGTACGACAGGATCGTGCGGTCGATCGTCGCCAGCAAAGGCATCGGCAGCGCGCGCGGACGCGGCACGGCCGACACCAGGAACGTATTGCGCCCAGCGAGGATACGGAGGCGCGACCGCGGCGGCAGGGACATCTCATACGCACCCGGCGCCGTCGTCGACGGGCGGGCGCGGTTCTGCGCCACCAACTCGCTCAGCGGCGTCGTCGCACCCGACTCGTCCGTGAACTCGCCGGTCATGTTCTGCGCGAAGTTCACGACGAACTCGTCGCCGTGCGGCGCGACGAGTGCGAACTCGGGCGCCGGCGCGTCCGCGAACGGGAACTCGACGTTCTCCGTGGTGCCGATGCGGAAATACGGGGACTCTTTTTCGCGGCGGAGGCGCAGGAGCCCAATCGTGGCGAGCACGAGCGCGCCGCCGAAGCCGCCGAACGTAATGAAGTCGTACGCGATGCTCAGCGGCCGAGGCCGGAAGTCGTGCAGCGGCAGTCGCTCGACCTCCGTCCACTCGTGCAGCGCTTCCTTGTTGAACTTGGCGTTGGCCACCCCCGTGAAGAAGCCGTAGAAGCCGATGAGGAGGCAGATCGCCGCCCCGACGAACAGCGCGATGGTCCGGGTGGAGACCTTGCCGCCCCGCGGATTCGTCAGGTGCCGGACGTCGACCACCGAGTCGTCGAGCATGGCGGCGACCTCGACCGCCGGCGCACCGGCCACGTCGTCGACGAGATCGGTGAGCGGCGCGGCGGGCGCGGCGCCGCCATACACCGGCGGCCCGGAGGCGGGCGCCGGCGCGCCGTACGTGGGCGCCGGTGCCGCCCCACCGAGGCCGGGCGGCGGCGCAATACCGGCCGGCGGCGGCACGTGGGCAGCCGCAGCCGGGGGCGCGACCGCCGCCGGTGCGGCCGCGGGGGCCCGAGCCGCCGGCGCGCCGGGTCCGCCGACCGAGGGATGCGGGACCGACGCGATCACTTCCTGCGGGCCGCTCTGGGTGGCGATTGGCGACTCTTGCACCTTGGTCGGCGCATCGTCCATGTCCTCGACGGGCTCACCGACGGAGAACTCGATGCGCAGGTCGCCGAGTTGGATCAGGTCGCCGTCTTGCAGCTTGGCCTTGTTGACCTTTTGCCCGTTGACGATCGTGCCCTTGGTGGACCCGAGATCGATGATGCTGATGTCACCGGGGCCCTGGACCTCGATGACCGCATGCATCCGCGACACCGACTCGTCGTCGAGTCGCAGATGCGAGGACGACAGCTTGCCGACCTTGATGACGGGCTGGGTCAGCGTCTCTTCGCGGATGAGCTCGTCGCCCTTGAAGATGCGGAACGTCAGCGGAATTCTGGCACCGGCCATCGAAGCACTCCACGTAGTCAGTCAGGTTGAACGAGTGGAAGCTGCGCCAGCCGGAGCCTCGCGGACGATCCGTCCGCCTACAGATCCTCGGCGGACTTCACGATTTCTCGAATGAAGTCCTTGCGGATCCGAATCAAGCTCGTGTGGGTGGCGAACTTCCGGGTATCCAAGAACTCTCCGTCCGGCTTGATGAGATCGCCGTCGATCTCGTCGCCGGTGAAGTCGTAGGTCTTGACCCGCTGCTTCGACGGCGTCTGCTTCGCCGACGCGCGGGCCTTCTTCTTCTGCGCCGCCGCCTCGTGCATGGCGACGGGCGCGGTGAGGGCAGCCATGGCGCATCCCGCAAC
>RFGE01000209.1 GCA_003696105.1 Deltaproteobacteria bacterium
ACGTGCGCCGTGATCTGCCGGTCGACGCCGGCATCGGCCTCGTCGACGAGGTCGTGCTGCATGCCGGAGACGGATCCGCAGTCGACCGCCGGCCGCACGTCTCCGCCGCCCCGCGTCCCCCCGGACTGCGCGCGCGCCTCCGCCAACAGCGCGTCCACCTCCTGGCTGCGATACGCCGTCGGAATCTCAATGGTGGGATCGATGGACACCGCGTCGATGAACTGGACCAACGCCGCATCGCGGTCCCCGAACCCGCTGAACTCGACGATGCCGAGAAACATGTGGGTCTGCGCGACGACCTTGTGGCGATCCAGCTTGCTCCGTTTCGCGAGTGCGAGCGCCTCGGTGAGGCCCTTTTTCGCGGCCTCGTAGTCGAGCAGGTCGTAGTTCTCCATCGCCTCGCGGTTCTTGCGCTCGATCGCCTTGACCGCGCGGCTGTCGGCGCGAGCGACCGCCGGCGCGGCGAGGGCGCCGACCACGGCGCATACCACTGTCCATCGTCCGTGCTTCATCGTGACTCCATCGCCGCTAGCGGCTGGTGATGACGAACTCCACCCGCCGGTTTTGCGCGCGCCCCTCCGCGGTCCGGTTGTCGGCGATCGGCACGTCCTCACCGAACCCCTGCGCGACCATCCGTTCCGGGGCAATCCCCTTTGCGATCAGGTAATCGCGCACCGCCTTCGCGCGCGCGTCGCTGAGCCGCAAGTTGTACGCGCGACTTCCCCGACTGTCGGTGTGTCCCTCAATCCTGACCGTAATCGTCGGGTTGTCCTTGAGCGCCTGCGCCACCTCGTCGAGCAACCCGAACGACACGGGCTTGATCGTGGCCTTGCCGGTCTCGAAGTAGATGGTCTGCTTGAGTTCGATCTTCGACTTCGTGACGACGACGTTCTTGTATTTCTTCGGGCAGCCGTCGGGGGTCTGGGCCGGCTGGTCCGGACACTGGTCGACGACCTGCGGGCACTCGGGTACGCCGTCGCCATCGTTGTCGCAGTCGGGACAGCCGTCGTCGTCTTCGAATCCGTCGGCGTCCTCCGCCTCGTTCGGGCACTGGTCGATCGCGTCGGCCAGCCCGTCGCCGTCGTTGTCGTCCTCCGGGCAGCCGTCGCCGTCTTCGAATCCGTCGGCGTCCTCCGCGTCGTTCGGACACTTGTCGTCGGCGTCGAGGATGCCGTCGACGTCGTTGTCGGGGTCCGGACACCCGTCCGCGTCCTGGAATCCATCCTTGTCCTCGGGGTCGTCCGGGCACTCGTCCTGCGGATCGACGATGCCGTCGCCGTCGCGGTCGGACGGAGCGGTCACCGCCGGCTCGGCCTTCGGCGCGCACCGGTCCTTCGGCGACTTGCGCACCGCCGCACGGGCGTTGCGTTCGGCGATCGCGAGCTCCGAGCGCGCCGGATAGTAGCGGCCTTCGTCGAGTTCCTGGTCGGCGAAATCGACGTGCGACTCGGCCAGCGCCAACTCGCGCGGCGCACATCGGACGGCTCCGTTGTCCTTGGCGGTCGCGATCAGGTCGCGCACGGCCCCCGACCGCGCGCGCAACTCGGCCCCGGCGCAGGCGGCGAGACACGCGACGGCGACCGCCGCCGCGCACGTTGCCGGGCGCGCCGCGCGCCGCGCCGGTCCGAACTCCGAAGCCGCTCGCCGCGCGCTCACGGTTCCTCGCGTTTCGGAGGCGGCGGCTCCTCGACGTCGATGTCGCTGAAGCCGTCGCCGCCGTCGGGCGCCGCGGCATCCAGCGGTGGCACGCGCTTCGAGGGGTCCTTGGCGACCTGCAGCGCCGCCTCCCGCGCCTTGTGCGCCGCGAACGCCGCCTTGCGCCCGAACCGGTTGGCAGCCTGGAAGTCGGCGAACGCGGCCTCCCTCCGCGCCTGGTGCAGATACTCGCGCGCCAGCGTCGACCAATAGATGTAGCGCGCGTCGTCGTCGGTACTTACGGCGTCGGCCGCGGCGACTGCCCGGCCGGCCTTGCGCGTGACTTGATTGACGTACTCGATCGGACCGCACGCGGCCGCGAACGCCGCGATCGCCACCACCGCCCCGACGTATTTCCCGGCCGTGCCCATCGCCACCCTCGGTCTATCACTGGTCCGCCCCCCGGATCAAGGATTCCAGGGGCTTGGGATCGAGCGCGGGCCAGCTCCCCGCGAACCGCTACCGGGCGCGAACGCGGCGCGAGTCGCGAAACAGTTCGAGTCCCACGTACACCGCCGCCGCCCCGACCCCGAGCGCGACGACCACGAGGACGTAGCCGAGCTTGACGTCCATGAGATCGAGCGCGACGCCGTCGCGGTAGTCGCGAAAGCTGCCGTAGTGCAGCAGCCGGTCGCGGGCGGCGATCGCGACTGCGCCCGCCGCCACACCCGCGCCGATCGCCGCGTAGCGCGCCGCCCGCGCGCGGTCGGCGCGCACGAGCCGCGCCCCGAGGTAATAGCCGCCGATGAGCGCGCCCGCGGTGGCCGCGACCACGGGGACGACCGCCAGCGACGGGACGTCGGCCGGATCGATCCAATACATCCACAGCCACGCCGGGTGCGCCAGATACAGGTACAGGACGACCGGCACCATGACGACGCCGCAAAACGACAGCACGAGCAGGAACGCGGGGGCGGCGAACGGCCCGTCCGCGCGCACGCGATCGCGCGCGCACAGGGAAAATGCGAGGCCGAACAGCGCGTTGAGCAGCAGGACGATCGGAATGGCGCGACTCCTCGGACGGCTACGTGGCTCCCAGCGTGCCGCGCGCCCCGGGCGACGAGCGTGCAAGGGCGGCGGCGATGTGCATCGGGTTCCCAGGCTACCACGGTCGCGCGAGCCCGCGCGCCGCGCGTCACTCCGGGTCGGGCGCGGGCGCCGCCTCGCCCGTGTCGTCCGGTGCGTCGTCGCCGAGCAGCGGCGCCGCCGCCGCGAACATGCCGATGACCGGCTCGTCCTCGTCGGGCGCGGCGCCCTGTGGTACCCGCTCGCTGGCCGGACTCGGCACCTCGAGTTCCCCCGCGACGAACCGATTTTCGCGCAGCGCGGTGGCGGTCCGCGTGCGCGGGATGTCGATCGGCACGGCGCCGGACGCGGTGCCCGGCGGTGCGACGACCCACTCGGACGCACCGGCGACCGGGCTCTCGTCGGTCCGTTCGGCCAGCGGCATCGACACCTCGACGTTGGTGGGGTCGTCCGCCGCTTCCGGCGCAAACGGCGCGGGCGCCGCGAACAGCGATTCCGCGTCCGTGTCGGCCGACCGGACGGGCGGGCGCGCGTCGTCGTCGACCGGCTCGAGCTGCGAGTCGGTGACCTCGGCGGTCTCGTCGCGCTCGTGCAGCGGGCCGAACACGCGCGGGCCGGTGTCGGTCGTCTCGGGCAAGTCCGCGACCAACGGTTCGTACGCCGCCAGCAGCTCGCGGCGCGTCGCGGCGGCGGTGTAGCCGGCGCGAACCCGGTCGTACGCGGCCCGCGCGAGCCGGTCGCGCAGCGCCGGATCCGCGAGCAGCCGCAGGATCTGGGCGGCGAGATCGGTCGGATCGCCCGGCTCGAACAGGACCCCGTGCTGGCCGTCGTCCACCACAAGCCGGACGGTGCCGCAGCGCGGCGCGACGAGCACCCGGCGGCAGGCCATGTACTCGAGCAGTTTGGTCGGGTACAGCGCCGTCGGTTGGCGCGCCAGTTCCAGCGCCATCGGCGCGACGCAGATCGTCGCGGCTGCGAGCTCCTCGGGCACGCGCTCGTTGTCCACCGCGCCCGGTACCCACACGCGCTGGCTCAACCCGTACTTGGCGATGTCGCGCCGCAGCACGTCGACGAAGCCGGGATCGACCGGGCCGATCAGCGCGAGATGCGCGTCGGTGCGGGTGACGACCTCGACCATCGCGCGCAGCAGCGCACGGATGCCGCGGCCGCGCCGGATCATGCCCGCGTAGACGATGCGCGCCGGCCCCGGGCGGGCGTGATCCCAGTCGAAGCGATCGACGTCCACCCCCGGCGGCACGAGGCGCACGCGGTCGCCGGCGCCGCGCGACGACAGATACCGCGCCGCCGGCTCCGTCGGCGCCAGCACGAGATCCGCAGCGGCCAGACACGCCTGCTCGTCGCGCGCGAGCGCCGCCTGCAGCGCCTCGTCGGGGATCGGCGCCTGCGCCATCGGACCGCGGGCGACGTCGAACACCGTGCGAAGCTTGAGCCGATCGCGCAGCTCCATGACCGGCACGCCCGCCCAACCGTCGCGAAAGTGGACGACGTCGTACTCGGCCCCCTCGAGCTGGCGGCGCAGCGCGCGACGGAAGGCGTCGATCTGTTTGGTGACCGGCGCCTCCGGGACCGGCACGCGAAGCATCCGCGTCCGCCGGTACTGCTCCACGTAGGCCTGCTCGCCGCGACGGATCGTGAGCACTTCGACCTGGTGGCGGCCCGACAGCGCGCGCAACACGTGCGGAATCTGCACCCCGACCCGGTGAGGGCCCGGGACGGCGCAAAACCCGGTGACGAGGATGCGAGCCATCGCGGTTCCGAATTCAACTGTGCAGCACGACAGCTTGAAACTGCTGCGCCATTAGGATACTACGGCTCCGGCAACGGCGCTCGACGACGACGAGGAGTCACCGGTGAACAGACTCATAGCCTACCTGCGCGACAACCTGATCATCGATTTCCAGGGCGACCTGACGCTGGAGATGGTCCGCGACTTCTTGCGCGACGACGACTCGCGCGAGTCGCGCCAGCTGCTGGCGAAGCTCGTCGAGGAGCGCGGGGTCAACGACATGCTCATCGCGATCGCCGACTGCCTGATCGACGACATTCGCGCGAAGTTGTCCGACGACCTGTTGCGCGAGCAGCTGCGCGCGTACGCCGAGAGCTGAGCCGGCCGCGCCCGCGCCGCGCGCCCGGCGTTCACCGCACGCCCGCGACGTCGGCGACGACCCGCGTCGCCAGGCGCGCAATCCGCACCATCTGGTCGGGGCGCAGCCGGTCCGGCGTATCGGTCGGCTCGTGGTAGTCGCGGTGCAGGCCGGTGGACAGATGGATCGTCGCCACGCCGCGCTGGCGAAACCACCAGTCGTCGGTGCGGCGATCCATGCCGAGCCACGCCAGCATCCGCGCGGTGCCGGCGACGACCTGCAGCCGTTCGGCGCGCGCCGCCGCCATCACGAGGCGCCGCGCCCTCGCGTCGGCCTCGATGCCGACCACGCCGACTGCGCGGGGCCGCCCGCTACCGAGCCACTCGAACAGATTGCGTCCGACCATGTCGAAGTTGACGACCAGTTCGGTCGCGTCGAGCGGCCACACCGGGTCGTCGACGTAGGCGCGGGACCCGCGCAGGCCGGGCTCCTCGGCGCCGAACGCGATGAACACCAACGTCCGTCGCGACGGCCGATCCGCCACCGCGCGCATCACCGCGAGCATCACCGCGACGCCCGACGCGTTGTCGTCGGCGCCGGGGTAGACCGTGCCGTCGGGGCCGACGCCGAGGTGGTCGTAGTGCGCCGACACGACGACTGCGCGCGGGCCGGCGCGCCGCACACCGACGACGTTGATCGCGCCGTCTCCGATCGGTTGGCGCACGACGTCGAGCCCCGCCTCGGCAAACCGCGCGGCGACCCACTCGGCCGCGGCGCGGCCGCCCGGCTGGTACGAACCGCGCCCGGCAAACTCCGGGGCGCACAGGCGCGCCACGTCCGCGACGATCGCGCCGGGGTCGATGCGGGCGTGCGGCGCCACCGAGGCGGCGCGGCGGGGGGCCGCGGCGGCCGGCGCGCCGAGGGGGCGCCCCGCGGCAGTGCGCGGCGCCGACGGCGAGCTGCACGTGGCCGCCGCGACGGCCGCAGCCGCAGTGACGCCGGCGAGCGCACCCATACCGACAGGATATCGCGCGGCCGCGAGCGTGCTACTCTGCGTAGCGCGGTCACAACGGCCGCTCAGGAGGATCCATGTCGGAATCACCATCGAGAATGGCGACCTACGTGGGCGCTGCGCTGGTCGTGGCGGCGTTGATCATCGCCGCCGCCGGAGGGTTTTCGAGCGGGTCGCTCGTCGGCGCGCTCGTCGCCGTCGCGGCCGTCGTCCCCGCCGGGGTCGGCATGTGGAAGGGGATGCAGGAAAAGACGCAGACGGGCCTCGGCCTGGCGCTGCTCGTGTTCCTCGCAGCGCTCGCGACGGCGGGCATCCTCGTGGTCCTCAAGGTCATCGACTGGCTGCGGTAGTGGCTGCGACACGTCGACCGACCGCGGCGGCGACCGCCGCGCTTGCGATGAACGATGACGGCGCCGCGCAGCGCGACGGCCGCGCGGCGTGACGCGGGGGATGGACCGCCGATGCGTTGCACCGGTGACGCGAGCACACCGAGGACGCGGCGGCCGATGAGGCGCGCGCGCGCGTGGGTTGCCGCGGCGGTCGCGTGCGCCATCGCCGGGCTGTCCCCGACCGCCCTAGCCGGCGCCGGCCGCGCGCCCGATCACGACATCCGGCGGTCGCGCCAGGTGATGGGCACGATCGTGACCGTCACGATCTGGGGAGACGACGACGAAGCCGCCGCCCGCGCGATCGCGCGCGTGTTCGACGAATTCGACCGGATCGAAGCGTTGATGACGTCGTGGAACGACACCAGCGTCGTCGCGCGGATCAACGCCACCGCCGGCACCCGCCAGTGGGCGACGGTCGACCCCGAGACCTTCGCGGTGCTGCGGCGCGCGCTCGACATCTCCAAGCTCACGCACGGCGCGTTCGACGTGACGGTCGGCGCGTTCTGGGACCTGTGGAAGTTTGGGACGAACCAGGACGGGTCGATCCCGACGGACGAGCAAATCGCGCAGCGCGTGCGCCTGATCGGCTACCGCGGGGTCAAATTGCGCCCCGCGACGCGCCAGGTACGGCTCGCCCGGCGCGGCATGCGCATCACCCTCGGCGGCATCGCGAAGGGCTACGCGGTCGACCGCGCGGTCGCACTGCTGCGCGCCGCCGGGTTCGACAACTTTCTCGTCCAGGCGGGCGGCGACCTGTACGTCGCCGGACGCAAGGGCGACCGCAACTGGATGGTCGGCATCCGCGACCCGCGCGGCGGCCGCGGCGAACCGTTCGCGATCGCTCCGATCGAGGACCGCACGTTCTCTACCTCGGGCGACTACGAACGCGGCTTCGTCAAGGACGGCGTGCGCTACCACCACATCCTCGACCCGCGCACCGGGCGTCCGGCGCGGCGCTGCCGCTCGGTCACCGTGATGGCCGCGGACGCGATCACCGCTGACGGCCTGTCGACCGCGCTGTTCGTCATGGGGCCGGAGCGCGGAATGAAACTGGTCGAGCGCCTCGACGGCGTCGAGGCCGTGTTCGTCGGCGCCGACAACCGCGTGAGCGTGTCGAGCGGGCTGCGCGACCGGCTGCGGATCCTCAAGCCGCCGACCGACGGGATATGACGACGTTTCCCCGCCGCACGCCCGCGGGCCCCGAGTTTCGGGTGGGCCGTTCGCGCCGCCCGCCAGCCCAATCGCGCCCCGTCGCATGCCGCCCATCGAGCGCATGATGCGCGTCGCGCACGGCGCGGTGCGGGCGCGGCGCGCGCTGCGCGGCCCGATGCGCCCGACCTGGTCGTCGGAAACCGAAACGCTCGCGACGTTCCTGCACGTCTACGCACGCCAGTCGATCCGGTTGCCGATCCGCTGGCAGCGGCGCGCCGCCGAGACCGCGCTGCTGCGCACGGACGCGGTCGCCCGCGTGGCATGCGAGCGCGTCGATGCCTGCGGCGTACCCGCCGAGTGGCTGTACGCGCCCGGCTGCGATCGGTCTCGCACTCTGTTGTACCTGCACGGAGGCGGCTACGTGATCGGCTCGCCCGAATCCCACCGCGACTTCCTGTCGCGGCTGGCCGAGGCTGCCGGCATCGCGGTGCTCGCGCCCGACTACCGGCTCGCGCCCGAGTACCGCTATCCGGCGCAGCTCGACGACGCTCTCGCCGTCTACCGCTGGCTCCTCGACCGCGGGGTGTCGCCGGAATCGATCGCCGTCGCCGGCGAGTCGGCCGGCGGCAACCTCGCGGCCGCGCTGCTCATTGCGCTGCGCGACGGCGCGGGCCCCCTGCCGGCCGCGTGGGCCCTGCTGTCGCCGTGGGTCGACCTCGCCGGCCGGTCCGCGTCGATCCGCGACCACGCCCGCTACGACTACCTGTCCCGCGCCACCCTCGAATTTGCCGCGCGCGCGTTCTGCCCGGCGGACATGTCGCGCGAGGACCCGCGCGTGTCCCCCGTGCATGCCGACCTCACCGGCCTGCCGCCGCTGCTCGTCCACGTCGGCGGCGCAGAGTGCTTACTCGACGAGGGGCTGCGGTTCGCGCGGCGCGCGCGCGACGCCGGCGTCTCGGTCGACCTCGACGTATGGCCCGACATGATCCACGCCTGGCACCTGTACTCGCTGTTGCCCGAGGCGCACGCCGCGACGGCTCGCGTCGGCGCGTTCGCCGCGCACCACACGCGCTAGGAGGCTGTTGCGCATAGCCGCTGGCTGCGGTCGCGATCTGCGGGCGATCGTCGGCGTACGTCCTCGCGCCCTTCGGTACCGTATGTTGATACGCGCCCTCGTGCGCTACGGGCGTGCGCCGAACCTCGCCTCGCATCTCGCAACCTCGCGGGCGCGCCTATGCGCGACAGCCTGCTAGCCGCCGGGTCACGGGCGAAACGGCTGGTCGTCCTCGCCGCGCGCCGGCGTCGCCAGTCTACGCGCGACGGCGGCCTGCTCGTCTTCCGTGAGGCGGCGAACGTAGACCCCGGCCGCCTCGATCGTGCGCGCGCCGAAAAATCCCTCCGACACGGCGTACTCGACCTCGACGACCGTATACGGGTCCTCGCCGAGCCACAACAGCTCGTGCTTGCGCGGAATGCCGACCCACGAACTGAGCGTGAACTTCTCGCGCTTGCCGTCGTCGCGGAGTACCACGAGCGTGATTCGATCGGTCGTCGTCATGCCAATCCCAACAGCTGTTTCGCCTGCGGATCCGGCGGGCGGACGGTGACCCGCTCGACGCCGGCCATGCGAGCATAGACGATGTCGGCGACGGCCGTGTACGCCGCTTTTTCGAACGCGCGCACGCTCGCGACATTGTTCGGCTCGATCAGCGCCCACGACCGGTACACGTCGCGGGCGCGCAGTTGTTTGGCCAAAAACTCGAGCATGGCGGGCGCCACGTTGCGGCCGCGCGCCGCGGGCGCGACGAATACGTCGTGGATGTAGCACTCGTGCGGGCCGGGACGGACCGCGCGCTCGAGTTCGGGCACCTCCACCGCGCTGCGCGCGCACCAGGCGATGCCAGCCGGCCGGCGATCGAGTCGCGCGAGCACGACCAGGTCGCCCCGGCCCCACTTGTGGCGGCCATAGGCCTCGTCGAGTTCGAGCGCAGACACCAGGTCGTCGCGGTCGGCATCCGACAGGGCGTCGAACGCGTCTTGCGACAACAAGCTCAACTCGAGTCCCGGCACCTCGGGGATACCGCGCGTCCACAATTCGCCCCGGTACAGGTGGAAGCGGCCGTACTTGGCGACCGACGCCGCGGCCGTACGGATGCGCGTCCACGCCGCGCGGGCGCCGGCCGCGGCTGCGGCGGGCGCCTCGCGGGCCGCGTCGACGCGGCGGCGCAGCGCGCCGTAGGTGCGCACGAGCGCCGCGGACGCCGACGCGTTGAAGATGCGCAGGCGCAGCGCTCGACGCCGTTGTACCGGCAACGGAGGCGGCGCGTATTCCGCCGCGCCGACGACGACGTCCATCGCCGTCAGGCCGCGCTCGATCGCCGCGCGGGCTTCCGCCGCGAGCAGTCGCGTGGCGGCGCCGCCGCTGGCTCGCTCGGGATCGACGGCGAGCGCGAGCACGACTGCACGATCGCCGTCGTCCACCACCAGGGCGCCCGCCATCGCCTCGCCCGCGTCGTCGTCGAGCCGCGCGAACCGCGCGTGGCCCGCCGCTCCCCACTGCCGAACCGCGTCCTCCAGCAGGCGCGTCGCCTCGGCGTCGGCCAGCGGACTCGGCTCGTCCCGATCCGCCCATTCGAGTCGCGACAGCCGGCGCAGCGCCGCGAGCCCCTTGCGCAGCGCCGCCGAATCTTCCACGTAGGCGCGCGCCCGGGGGTCAGGCGGCAACACCTCGTCGAGGTCGAACCCTCCCAGCGACAGGCTCACCCGCAACCAGGTCCCGCCCTCCGACGTGCGCACCCGCTTGCCGCTCGGGTCCATCCGCTGGACGAACAGCGCACGCAGGCGCGATACGTCGGGGATCGGTTGCAGGTCGACCACGTCCCACGGCGGGTCGACCGAGCGCAAAGCGTCGGCCATGGCGACCGCACACGCCTGCTCGTAGCCCGGCTCGACCACGACCGACAGGTAGGGCGGATGGGGCCCGGCGTCGCCCATCATGCGCACCTCGCGCACACGGATGCCGCCCTCGGTCGCGGCGCGCCGGTAAAACGGCGCCACGCCGACGAGCCGGCCGCCGTCGCGCGCGGCGAGCACGAGCGGATCGGCGCCGAGCGCGTCGCGATAGGCGCTCCACCACGCGAGCAGCCACGTCGGCCCGCGCAGCAGCGGCCCGTCCCCCACGCGATCCGCGAGCGCCTGCCAGTCGTCGCGCAGCGCGACGACCTCGTCCGTTCGAGTCACCACGTCGAGGCCGATGGGCACGCTGCCACCTTACGGTACAATTCTGCCGGATGGCTAGAGCGCCGATCGGGTTCCCCTCGATCGTGGCATCGCCGGTCTGCGCCACGCTGGCGGTCGCCGCGGCCGCCGCGGCGTGCAGCGACCGCGTACCGGCGCCGCGATTGTCGGCGGTCGAACCGGCGCGCGTGTCCGCGTGGGCCGACGCGCCGATCGCCGTGCGCGGCGCCGACCTGTACGCGGCGGTGTCGACCCGCCTCGACGACCCGTCGGCGCCGGCCGTCCAAAACGACTGGGCCGTGCGCGCCGGCGACGTGGCACTGATCGACGTCCGCTGGCGCGATCCGACCCGGTTGGACGCCGTCGTCCCCGCGGGGCTGCCGCCGGGGATCTACGACGTGACCGTCACGACGCCGCGCGGCGAGCGGCTCGCGCTGCCGCGCGCGCTCGCGGTCGAAGACACACCGGTGGGCTTGCCGCTGTCGATCGAAGACGCGCCCGGCGGCGCCGGCGAGCCGATCGGCGACCGCGCGCTCGCCGCCGGCGACGAGCTGGTCGCGTACGCCGTGGTGCGGACGGCCGGTGGCGCGTTCGTCGCCGACGTGCCGGCGCACTGGTCGCTCGACGGCGCGATCGGCGAACTCGTCCCCGCCGACCCGCCGGTGTCGGCGGTATTGCGCGCCCGAGCGATCGGCACCGGCGCGATCGCCGCCACCCATCCCGACGCCGGCGACGCGCGGACCGGCGAGATCGCCGTCGCGGCGGGCCCGCCGGCCAGCCTGACGATCGAGGACGCCCCCGGCGGCGCCGGCGCACCGATCGGCGACCGCGCGCTCACCACCGACGACAGCCTCGCCGTGTACGCCGTGAGCCGGGACGCGTTCGGCAACTTCGTCGCCGACGAGTGGGTCGACTGGGCCGTCGCGGGCGGGATCGGCGCGATCGCGCCCGCCGCCGGCGACCGCGCCACGTTCGACCCCACCCGGCCGGGCAGCGGTGCGATCACCGCCGCGCACGCCGCGCTGCCGGCAGCCGCGACCGGGACGCTGTCCGTGTCGCCCGGCCGCGTCGCGCGGTTCGATGTCGTGCCGGACACCCTGTCGCTCGCCGTCGGCGATCCGCCGGTGACGTTCTCGATCGCCGGCGCGGTCGACGCCGACGGCAACCCGACCGCCGACGTCGGCACCGTCACCTGGTCGATCGCGTCCGGCACGCTCGACACGTTCGACGCCGCGACCGCGCAGCTCACGCCGGCCGCGGAAGGGACCGGCACCGTGCGCGCGGAGTCGTCGTACGGCCCGGCCGACGAGTCCGGCCCGATCGCGATCGCCGCCGCGCGCGCGTTCGTCGTCACCGCCGTGCGCGCGCCGGCGACCGTGTCGCGCGGCGAGCGGTTCGCGATCGAAGTCGACGTGGAAAATCGCACCGCCCGCGACGCGCGCCTGGTGGATGTCGCCCTCGCCTACCGCCGCGGCGGCGGCGATGCCGGCGGCGACTTCGCGACGGCCGCGACGTGGGACCGGCCCGACGCGGTGCCGGCCGGTGCCACCGCGACGGCGCGGTTCGACGTCGCGGTCGCCTCCGCCGCCGCGCTGGGCGCGGTCGACGTCACGGCTACCGCGCGCGGCTGGTTCTCGGACACCGGCGCGCTGGTGTCGGACAGCGAGACCGGCTCGTTCGCCGTGGCGGCGACCTCGCCGCCGACCGCGGTCATCTCCGCTCCGCTGCCGCCGGACAACAAGCTGTGCGCCGGGGGCACGATCGGGTTCGCCGGCAGCGATTCGATCGGCGCGACGACGTGGGCGTGGTCGCTGCCGGGCGGCTCGCCGGCCGCGAGCGCAGCGCCCGACCCGCCGGCGATCGCGTACGCGGCGCCGGGCGCGTACCCGTTTTGGCTCACGGTCGCCAACTCGATGGCCGCGCGCGACACGGTCGCCGGCCCGGCGCCCGTGTTCGTCGGCGCACCGGCCGCCCCGCCGTATCCGACCGGCGCCATCCAGTTCAACAAGCCGCGCGCCGGCGAGGCGATCGATCTCGCCGACGATCTGCCCGTACGCGTCGACATGGCCGGCGACGGCGACCCGACGAACCTCACCGACTGCGCCGGAACGAAGCTCGCCGAGGGAAGCGCTCACGCCTACGTGACGGTGTTTGCCGATCGCGGCGCCCTCGACGCGACGCGCGACGTGCGCCCATCGATCCCCGGCATTCAGGTCGACCTGCACAAGGGGACCCATTTCGACGACGTCGCGTGGGACGCCCTCGCGCCGATGACGGAGGGAGACGCGATCGTCTACGCCGAGTTCCGCGACGAGACGACCGGCGCGGTCACCGCCGCCGGGCACACGCGGGTCGCGTTCGTCGACGACCGGGACCCGCCGGCGATCGCCGCGATGGCGCCGGGCGCGTGCGACGCCGCCTGCTGGGGCAAGGGCGACGCCTTCGTCGTTCAGTTCGACGAGCCGATGGACGCAGCGAGCGTGCTGGCCGCCACGCGCGTCGAAGCGTCGGCGTCGCCCAATTGCTCCGGCCCGTGGACGGACATTACCGGCGCGTCGGTGCTCACCTACGACGACGAGGCCGACGCGCTGCGGATCGTGCCGGCGGCGCAGGCGCAGGCCAGCTACGGCGTGCGCGTCAAGCTGCGCGGCCGCGACGCATCGTCCAACGGCAACGCGCTCGGCACCCCCAACGTGTGCGCGGTGGTCGACGACCGGCCACCGCCGGCCATCCCCGAGCCGCCGGCCGTGGTCGCCACCCCCGGCGCGCCCGTGTCGCCCGACGGCGACGGCGTCGACGACGTGATGGCGTTCGAGGTCGCGGTCGACGCGGCCACCGCGTTCGTGCGGCTCGACATCGAGCGCGCCGGCCGCAGCGTCTACGCGGTCTACGCTCCCGTTGTTCCCGGAACGACCGCGTCCATTCCGTGGGCGGGGCGGGACCGCGGCGGCCGCGCGCTGCCGAATGGGCTGTACGTCTACCGCCTCGTCGCGTACAACCGGCGCCTCGAGCCGAGCGAGCCCGCGGTCGGCGCGGTCGAGGTGCGCAGCGCCGTCGCGCTCGTCGGCGTGCCGCCGTGGTTGTGATCCGCCGTCAGCGCGCGCGCCGCACCACCGCCGCAAAGAACCCGTCGGTGCCGTGGTCCGCCGGGTTGACCGCGAGGTAGCGGCCGCCGGCGCCGGTGATGCCCGCCGCCCGGTCGCGTCCCCACACCGCCTTCGCGGGCATCGGCTCGAACTCGGGCGACTCGGCGAGGAGCGCGGCGACCACCGCCTCGTTCTCGGCGCGCAGCAGCGTGCAGGTCGCGTAGATCAGGCGGCCGCCCGGGGCGACCAGCTCCCGCGCCCGCCGCGCGATCGCGAGCTGCAGCCGCGGCAGCCGGTCCAGGTCCGCCTCCGACAGGCGCCAGCGCGCCTCGGGGTTGCGGCGCAGCGCGCCGATCCCGGAACACGGCGCGTCGACGAGCACGCGCGCGGCGCGCCCCGCCAGCCGTGCCAGCGGCGCGGGGTATTCGCCGTCGGGCTCGAGCGCGACCGTCTGGATGTTGGTCGCGCCGGCCCGGCGCGCGCGCCGGCGCAGTTCGGCGAGCTTGCGCCGGTCGACGTCGGCCGCGACGACGCGGCCGCGGCCGCCGAGCGCCGCCGCGAGCGCGAGCGCCTTGCCTCCCGCCCCCGCGCACACGTCCACGACCCGCCCGCGGGGCGGTGGCGCGACGAGATCGGCGATGAGCTGGCTGCCCTCGTCCTGCGCCTCGAACGCGCCGCGGCGAAACGCGGCCAGCGCGAACAAGTTGGTTCGCGTGGTCACGTGCAGCGCGGTCGGCGACCAGCGCCCGGGTTCGCTGGCGATGCCGTCGCGGCCGAGCTCCGCGGCGAGCGCGTCGCGGTCCGCGACGAGCGTGTTGGCGCGGACGGTCATCGGCGCGCGCCGGTTGAGCGCGGCGGCCAGCGCCTCGGCTCGGTCGCCCCAGTCGCTGCGCAGTCGCGCCGCAAGCCAGTCGGGCAGCGACCACCGCAACGCCAACCGGCGGGCCGGGTCGCGCTCGCGCGCGATGCGCGCGTCGACGTCGGCCACGGCGCGCCAGTCGACCGCCGGCGCCGCCCGCGCCGCGACGCCGACCGGCAGCCCGGCCTCGAGCACCAGATAGGCGAGCAGCCGCTCGCGGTCCGGCGCGCGTGACGCGGCGCGCAAACCGCCGGCCGCGAGGGCCGCGTCCACGCGCCGCAGGTTGCGGATGAGCCCGTAGACCGTCTCGGCGACGAATTGGCGCTCGCGGTGGGCCAGCGCCGGGCGCGCGCGCAGCTCGCGCGCGATCGCGTCGCTGGCGAAACTCCAGTCGATTCGTGTACGTTCCCAGGGCCTCAGCACCCGGTCGGCGAGCGATCCGCCGCCGGCCACCGCTTGCGCCAGGTCCATGTCGGGAAACTCGTTCATGCGCGCTTGACCAAAACCTCGCCCGGCAGTAGCAACGCCCCATCCTATGAGCACCGACACCTCATTGAAAGACCGCGGCAACCTGTTCGACATCGCGACCGGACAGGTCGAGCGGGCCGTCACGGCCTGCCGCATCGACCCCGACGTGGCCGAGATCCTGCGGCAGCCGAAAAACGAGCTGATCGTCAACTTCCCGGTGCGCCTCGACGACGGCCGTTACCACATGTTCAAGGGCTACCGCATCCAGCACAACAACCTGCTCGGCCCGTTCAAGGGAGGGATGCGCTATCACCACGAGGCCAATCTCGACGAGATGAAGGCGCTGGCCGTGTGGATGACCTACAAGAGCGCAATGCACGACATCCCGTTCGGCGGCGCCAAGGGCGGCATCAAGTTCGACCCGCGCGCCCATTCGAAGGCCGAACTCGAGCGCATCACGCGCCGGTTCACCCACGCGCTCGGCAGCAACATCGGGCCGGAGTGGGACATCCCGGCTCCGGACGTCGGCACGAACGAGCAGATCATGGTGTGGATGATGGACACGTTCATGAACGTGACCGGCTACACCGAAAAGAACGCCGTGCGCCGCGTCGTGACCGGCAAGAGCATCACGTCGGGCGGATCGCACGGCCGGCGCGAGGCGACCGGCACCGGCATCGTTCACTGCATCACCGAGTGGGCCCACGAGACTCGCTTCTCACTGGACGGAGCGCGCGTGATCGTCCAGGGGTTCGGCAACGTCGGCTCTCACACGGCGCGGCTGCTCGGCAAGCTCGGCTGCTCGATGGTCGCGGTCGGCGACTACCGGGGCTACATCTACAACCCGGAGGGGATCAACCCGCACCGACTCGCGGAGCACGTCGCGCAGACCGGCAGCGTCGTCGAGTACAAGGGCGCCGAGGCGATCTCCCGGGACGAGTTCTTCGAGGTGGAGTGCGAGCTGTTCGTACCGGCGGCGCTCGAACTGGAAATCGGCACCGAGGAGGCGCGCAAGCTGCAGTGCAAGCTCGTCGCCGAGGGCGCCAACGGCCCCACCCACCCGGACGCCGAGCGGATCCTGCACGAGCGCGGCATCGACGTCATCCCGGACGTGCTGTGCAACTCCGGCGGCGTGGTCGTGTCGTACTACGAGTGGCTGCAGAACAAGCGGGCGGAGCGGTGGGATCTCGAGGAGGTCGAGCAAAAGCTCGAGCGGCGCATGCGGCGGACGTACGCGGCCGTCCGCCAGCTGCAGCGCCAGCGCGACATCGACTGGCGTACGGCGTGCTACGGCGTCGCGCTCGAGCGCATTCAGCAGGCCTACGCCGAGCGGGGCATCTTCCCGTAGCGACGGACGCGGTGGCTCCGATCGTCGTCGTCGCCGGCGCGCGCCCGAACTTCATGAAGGTCGCGCCGATCTTGCGCGCACTCGCGCGGCGTCCCGGCGCGCCCGCCACCGTCCTCGTGCACACCGGGCAGCACTACGACGACGCGATGTCGGACGTGTTCTTTCGCCAGCTCGACATCCGCCCCCCCGACGTGTCGCTCGAGGTGGGCTCGGGATCGCACGGCGCGCAGACGGCGCGCATCATGCTCGCGTTCGAAGACTATCTCCTCGGCTGCGCGGAGCCGCCCGCCGGCGTGGTCGTGGTCGGCGACGTGAACTCGACGATGGCGTGCGCGCTCGTCGCCACGAAGCTGCACATTCCGGTCGCGCACGTCGAGGCTGGCCTGCGGTCGTTCGACCGGACGATGCCCGAGGAGATCAACCGGGTGGTCACCGACGCCGTCTCCGACCTGCTCCTCGTGAGCGAACCGGCCGGCATCGACAATCTCCGGGCCGAGGGGGTCGCGCCGTCGCGGATCCGCTACGTCGGCAACGTCATGATCGACACGCTCGTCCACCAGCTGGACGCGGCGCGCGCCGTCGCGGTCGACGACGTGCCGGACGCGTTCGCGCTCGTGACGCTGCACCGCCCGTCAAACGTCGATCGACGCGAGCGCCTGGCCGCCGTCGTGGACTTCCTCGCGGGCGTCGCGGCCGCCATCCCGATCGTGTTTCCGGTGCACCCGCGGACGGACCGCGCGCTGCGCGAGTTCGGCCTGCGCGACCGACTCGCCGCCGCCCCGGGCGTTCACCTCCGCGAGCCGCTCGGCTACCGCGAACTCCTTCACCTGCTCGACCGCGCGCGGCTGGTCATCAGCGACTCCGGCGGCATCCAGGAGGAGTCGACCTATCTCGGCGTGCCGTGCGTGACGTTGCGGCCGAACACCGAGCGGCCGATCACCGTGGCCGCCGGGACCAACACGGTGGTCGACGACCTCGACACCGCGCGCGCGGTCGTCGCGGACGTGCTGGCCAGGCCGCGGCCGGCGCCCCCGGCGATCGACGGCTGGGACGGCCGCGCCGCCGAGCGCGTGGCCGACGCGCTGCTCGCCGCGTGGTGTCCGCCCGCCGTCGCCGTCCCGCCGTGACCCGGCCGGCGCGCAATCTTCGCGTCGCCGCCGTCGTCGATGCGTTCACCGCGGCGTGCCTCGCACCCGAGGTGCGGCTGCTGTCCGTCGATGCGCGCATCTGGCGGCTGCAGCTCGCCGCGTTCCGCCCGCACCTTCTGTTCGTCGAGTCCGCGTGGCGCGGGCGCGCCGGCTCGTGGACCGGCAAGGTCGCCCGCTACCCCGGACGGCCGCGCAGCCGCACGCTGGACCGCGTCGTCGACTACTGCCGCGCGCGCGGTATCCCGACGGTGTTCTGGGGCAAGGAAGATCCCGTGTTGTTCGATCGCTTCGTCGACGCGGCGCGCCTGTTCGACGTCGTGTTCACCACCGACGCCGACTGCGTCGACGCGTACGTCGCGCGATGCGGTCTGCCGCCCGACCGCGTCCACCCCCTGCCGTTCGCAGCGCAGCCGGCGCTGCACTACCCGCCGCGCGGGCCGCGCACCGACACGGTGTGTTTCGCCGGCTCGTACGGGGAGCCCGAGTTTGCGGACCGGCGGCGCCACCTCGACATGCTGCTGGACGCCGCGGCCGACTTCGACCTGGTCATCTACGATCGCAACTCGGCGGCGAAGACCGCGCACAAGGCATTCCCTCCGCGGTTCGCCCGCTACCTGCGCCCCGCGATCGACTACCGTCGGCTGGCCGACGAGTACCGCCGCCACAAGGTGTTCCTCAACGTCAACTCCGTCGCGACCTCGCCGACCATGTTCGCGCGCCGCGTGTTCGAGCTGCTCGCCTGCGGCACCGCCGTCGTGAGCACGCCGAGCGTCGGGATGGAGCGGCTGTTCGGCGGCGTCGTCGCGGTGGCGCGGTCCACCGACGAAGCGCGGCGGGCGATCCGCCGGTTCCTGAGCGACGACGACTACCGCGACGCGGTGGCCGCCGAGGGCATCGAGCGCGTACGGTCCGCCCACACCTACGCCCACCGCGTCGACGCGATCTGCCGCGCGGTCGGGCTGGCGTGAACCCGCGGCGGCGGCGCCCGGCGACCCGGCAAGCGGCTCACTCGCCGGCGCGCGGCGGCGGCAAGCGCGCGAGGTTGTCGCGCGCATCGGCGTGGTTCGGGTCCAGTTGCAACGCGCGGACGAGCCGGCGCCGCGCGCGGTCGAACCGGCCCGCGCGCGCGTCGAGGATGCCCGCGATCGCGAGCGCGTCCGCGGTCGGCTCGGTCGCCACCGCCCGCTCGGCGTGGTATCGCGCTCGCGCGTCGTCGCCCGCGCGCAGCCAGAACCGCGCGGCGTTGACGCGGGCGACCGCGTGGTCCGGCGCGAGCGCGAGCGCCCGCTCGGTGAGTTCGGCCGCCTCGCGGTACCGGCCGAGTCGGTCGGCGACGACGCCGAGATTGACCCACGCCGCCACGTGGTCGGGCCGTACCGCGGCCGCCGCGCGAAACAGCGCACCGGCGGCCTCGAACTCCCCGCGCGCGTACGCGAGGCGCCCGAGCGACACGAGCGCCGCCGCGTGCGCGCGCGCCGCGTTCGGATCGGCGCCGTCGGGGCCCGCCAGCACGCGCGCGAGCCGGCGGGCGGCCGCGCGCACGTCGGCCACACCGGACACGGGACCGCGCTGCCACGTCGCGACCACCGGCCCGGCGCGCAGCGCGATGCCCGGCGGCGGGCGGTCGGCGCCGAGTTCCCATCCCACCGGCCGCGCCTGCGCCGCCAGCGCGGCGACCGGATGGACCGGATCGACCGGCGCGCGCGCGCGAGCGAGCACCGCGCGGTTGCGGTCGACGTCCCACAGGTGCTGCCGCACCAACACCGCGACGTCCGGGCGGGCCATCTCGGCCAGCGACAGAAAGAACAGGGCGGACGCCGTGTCGTCCGAGCGCGCGAGCACGACCCCGCGCGGACCGACGTCGGCCAGTGCCGCCTCGCCCCACCGGCGCGGCGCGTCGCCGGCCGCCGCCGCCCAGCGCGCGCTGCCGCCGACCAGCGCGATCGGCACCGCGATCCACACCGCGACCGCCGCGCCGGCAAAGGGGGCGGCCCTGCCCGTCGCGCGGGCGAACCACGCGACGCCGAGCGCGGTCGCGATCGCGACGGCGACCGCGAGCGGCACGCCGTTTTGCAAGTCCACCAGCCCCCGCGGGTTGAGCCACGCCGAATAGGCGAGATCGCCGGCGCCGACCGCCGCGAGCGCCGCCGCGAGCCAGCGCTCGCGCCGCTGGGCGAACGCCCACACCAACCCGCCGACCGCCGCCAACAGCGCCAGCGGACCGAGGTGGTCGGCCGCCTGCGCGGCCGCGCGCCGCAGTCCGCTCATCCGCACGCCGATCTCGTCCGCGTACGCGACGCGGATGCGCCGGGCGGTGACCGCGTGGTCCACGAACGCCGCCGCGGTGCGCGGGTGGCCCCAATCGAGCGCCGCGGCCCGGCCGGAGGCCGACCGCACCGGCAGGTAGGCGTGCACCGCGGCGGCCGCCGCCACGGCGAGCGCCGGCGTCCACAGCGGCCAGCGCGCGCCGCGGCGGAGGCGTACGAACAACAGCGCGGCGATCGGCACGGCCAGCAGCAGCCGGTAGCTCGCGTGGAGCCCCGCGCCGAGCCCGGCGAGCCACGCCAGCGCCAGGCCGGTGCGCGGCCCGCCGCCGCGCGCCACCCGCGCGTACCACCGCAGCGTCAGCGCCAGCGCCGCTCCGGTCGGCGCGTACACCTCGGTGGTCGTGGCGTGCCGGAACCACACGAGCGACAGCGCCAGCGCGAGCTGGCCCGCGCACGCGCCCGCCACCGCCGCCGCGTCGTCGCGCACGTCGAGTGCGATGCGCCCGACGCACCACACGCCGGCCGCCGCGCAGATCGCCGACAGCAGATGCACGCGGTACGCCAACTCGCCCAGCGGGATCAGCGACGCGAGCTTGGCGAGCGCCATGTAGAGGGGAAACCCGGTCGGGTGCGGACTGCCCAGCCCGATGGCCGCGGCGCCCAGCTCGCCCGCGTCCCGCCAGTACAGCGACGGCGGTGCGGCCAGCGCGTACATCGCGAACGCCGCGACGGCGATCGCGCGCGGCAGCCATACGCGGGCGCGGTCCACGCACGCGACTGTACCGCCGCGGCGGCCGCGCGCGAAACCACCGGCGCTAGGAGGCTGTTGCGTATCGGCGCGCCAGCGAGGTTGCGAGCTGCGAGGCGTGGTTCGGCGCACGCCCGCAGCGCACGAGCGCGCGTATATCCATACGGTACCGAAGGGCGCGAGGACGTCCGCCGACGATCGCCCGCCGATCGCGCCCGCAGCCACCGGCCAGGCGCAACAGCCTCCGAGATCGGGCTATGCTGCACGCGCCCATGGAGGTATTCGAGGGTCACCGCGCGCTGTTCCGACCGCTGGCGAGTCCGGCCGTGTGCCTGGGCAACTTCGACGGCGTGCACGTCGGCCACCGGCGCCTGATCGACGCGACGGTCGCGGCAGCGCGCGCCCACCGCGGCGATGCGGTGGCGTTCACGTTCGACCCCCACCCGGCGACGGTGCTCGCCGCCGATCTGGCGCCCCCGCTCATCACGTCGCGCGAGCGCAAGCTCGAGCTTCTGGCCGACGCGGGGGTCGACGTGTGCATCCTCGAACCGTTCACCCCGGACCTCGCGAGGATGCCGCCGTCGGCGTTCGTGGACCTGCTGGCCGACGTGATCGGCGCGCGCCACGTCGTCGTCGGCTACGATTTCACATTCGGCCGCGACCGCGCCGGCACGCCCGACACCCTGCGCGCCGCCGGCGCCGCGCGCGGCTTCGACGTCACGGTCGTCCCGCAGGTGACCGTCGACGGACTCGTCGCGTCGAGCACCAAGATCCGCGACTTCGCCCTGCTCGGCAAGCTCGACGGCGTCCGCCGGCTGCTCGGCCGCGACCTCGACGTCGACGGCGTCGTCGTGCGCGGCGATCGCCGCGGCCGCACGCTCGGATTTCCGACCGCGAACGTGGCGGTCCCCGCCGGGCTGTTGCTGCCCCCGCCGGGCGTATACGCCGTGCGCGCCGTCGTCCTCGACGATCGACGGGCGTTCGGCGGCGTCGCAAACCTCGGCACGCGGCCGACGTTCCGCGAGGGAGACAACCTCGCGCTCGAGGTCCATCTGTTCGATTTCGACGGCGACCTGTACGGGCGACGCATCCGGGTCGCATTCGTCGACCGCATCCGCGGCGAGCGCCGGTTCGACGGCGTCGACGCCCTCGTCGCGCAAATCCGCGCGGACGCCGACCGCGCCCGCGCCATTCTCACAGGAGACAACACGTGAAGCTCGAAGGTGCGATGACCGCGCTCGTCACCCCGATGCGCGACGGCGCGGTCGACTTTCCCGCGCTCGATGCACTCGTCGAGCGCCAACTCGAGGCCGGCATCGACGGCTTGGTTGCCGTGGGAACTACTGGCGAGTCGGCGACGCTCGCTCCGCCGGAGCACGTCGCCGTCGTGCGGCGCGTCGTCGAGGTCGCGCGCGGGCGCGTGCCGGTCGTCGCGGGCGCGGGGGCCAACTCGACGGCGGAGGCGGTGGAGTTGTCGATCGCCTGCCGCGAGGCCGGCGCGGACGCCCTGTTGCACGTCACCCCCTACTACAACAAGCCGACGCAGCAGGGGCTGTACGTCCACTTCGAGGCGGTTGCACGCGCGGGCCGCCTGCCGGTCGTGCTGTACAACGTGCCGGGCCGCACGAGCTGCGATCTGCTGCCGGAGACGGTCGAGCGGCTCGCCGCGGTCGACTACATCGTCGCGATCAAGGAAGCGACCGGGTCGGTCGCACGCGCGACCGAGATCATCGAACGCTGCGGCGATCGGATTGCCGTGTTGTCCGGCGACGACTTCACCGCGTTTGCGCTGTACGCGGTCGGCGCGCGCGGCGTCATCTCCGTCGTGTCGAACGTCGCGCCGGCGTGGATGGCCGACATGTGGGATGCAGCCCGCGATGGCGACTGGGACCGGGCGCGGCAACTGCACTACCGCATTCAACCGCTCACGCGCCTGCTGTTCGCCGAACCCAATCCGATCCCGGTCAAGGCGGCGCTCGCGCTGCTCGGCCACATCGGCCCCGAGATTCGCCCGCCGCTGGTCGAGTGCTCGCCGGCGCTGCGCGACCGTCTGCGCGACCGGCTCGCCGAGGACGGGCTGGCGTGATCCGGCTGGCCGTACCCGGCGCGGGCGGGCGCATGGGCCGCCACGTGGTGGCCGAAGCCCTCGCCCGGCCCGACGCGTTCGCGATCGCGGCGGCGATCGAAGCCGAGGACAGCCCGGCCGTCGGCGCGGAGGTCGCGCCCGGCATCGTCGCCACCTCCGACCGGTCGGCGCTCGCCGGCGCCGACGTCTACGTCGACTTCACCACGCCCGAGGCGACGCGCGCGCTCGCCGAAGCGGCCGCCGAGTGCGGCACGGCCGCGGTCGTCGGCACGACCGGCCTCGACGACGCGGCCCGCGCGGCGCTCGACGCCCTCGCCCGGCGCGCGCCGGTCGTCGTCGCCGCCAACTTCTCGATGGGCGTGACGCTGATGCTCGCGCTGGTCGAGCAGGCCGCGCGCGCGCTCGGTCCGGAGTTCGACCTCGAGGTCGTCGAGATCCACCACCGCCACAAGCGCGATGCGCCGTCGGGGACCGCCCTGGCGATCGCCGAGGCCCTCGCGCGCGGGCGCGGCGTCGACCTGCGCGCCGTCGGCCGCTTCGCGCGCGAGGGCGACATCGGCCCGCGGCCGGCCGGCGAGATCGGCGTGTCGACCGTGCGCGGCGGCGACGTGCCGGGCGACCACACCGCGTTGTTCCTGGGCCCCGAGGAGCGGCTCGAACTCGTGCATCGCGCCGGTTCGCGGGCGATCTTCGCCCGGGGCGCGCTGCGCGCCGCGGAGTGGGTCGTCGGCCGACCGGCCGGCCTGTATTCGATGCGCGACGTACTCGGGTTGTAAGTTCAACGGATCATCGTTCGCCGGACGATCCGCTGAACTCGACGACCACCGGCGCCGCCTCGGGCGCCGCGGTCGGCAGTGCGCGGCGCAGCTTGACCAGCTCGCCCTCGGCCAGTGACGCGCGCGTGCGCCACCGGCGCAGCTCGGCGTCCTTTTCCGCGAGCGCGCGGCGCACGCGGGCGACCTCGGCCGCGAGCTCGTCGGCGCGCGCGGCGGCAGCGTCGCGCTCGGCGCGCAGTTCCTCGGCGAACTCGGTGCGCTCGGCCAGCTCGCGCTCGATCGCGCGCATCGCGGCGGCGTGCGCGGCCAGCGCCTCGGCGATCCGCTCCGTCTCCGCGCGCCCGTCGGGCGTCTCGCCGACCCCGGTGAGCGGGGCCATCCGCTGCGTCGCGCGCTCGCTGGTCGGCGCGCCGTCGCCGGCCGCGGCGACTGCGCGTAGCCGCGCCGTCGTCGGCTCGGCGCCGGCGGCGTCGCCCTCCGCCGCCCCGGCGGCGTGCCCGTCCTCTGCGACGGCACCGATTCGCTCGGGCGCCGGCGGCCCGGCCGGCGCACCCGCGGCCTCCTCGGCGGCGGCGACCTTCGCCTCGAGTTCGAGCACTCGCTTGCGCATGGCGGACAGCTCGCGACGCGCGCGATTCAGCTCGATACCCGCCTCCGCGGCGACGCGACCGGTCTCCTGCTGGGCATCCTCCACCTGCGCCTTGAGCGCCTCGACCCGCTTGGCGTGCTCGGCGCGCTCCGCCAACAGTTCGTGCAGCCGCGCGCGCAGTTGCCGCACGTCCGCCGCGTCCGCCGGCCCGCGGCGGCCGGCGATGCCGAGGTCCGCAGCGGCAGCCGCCACGCCGGCCAACGTCGGCAACTGCACGATCGCGAACCGCCCCGCGACCGCGGCGCCGCCCGGGCCGCACACGGCGACGTAGCCGGCCACATCGTCGTCGTCGTCGCTCGCCAGCGCGCGCAGCGCCGTGTCGAGTTCGACCTCCGCCGGCGCGTCGTCGCCGGCAAACTCGACGATCGACGCGGCGACGAACGGCGCGTCGGCCAGCAGGCGTACCGGCGAAAACGCCGGCTCGAGCCGTTCGCCCAGTTCGAAGTAGGACATGCCGCCGCTGGTGCCGGGGCGATCGGCGTTATCGACGATCGCGATCAGACACCCGTCGGCGGCCAGCACTCGGCGCAGCTCGTCGACGACGGGGCGCCGGCGCAACACCGGCGCGCCATCCGGCACGATCACCACGTCGAACGCTCCGTCGTCGAACTCGAGCGATCCGTAGCGGCCGGCCCGCAGGTCGACGCCGTCCCGCGCAGCCGCCGGCGTCGGCGCGGCCACCGCGGAGCGGTCTTCGTCGACGCCGACGACGCGGCTCGCGCCCAGGTCAGCCAGGAACGCGGCGCCGCGCCCGGCGCCGCAGCTCAGTTCGAGCACGCGCTTGCCGTCGATCGCCGCCGCCGCATAGCGGTAGACCGCGAGCCGGCGCAGCCACGGCGCGAGATCCTTGCCGTGCGCCGTCATCGCCGCACCTCGAAGCCGCGATCGCCAATCGGCGCGATGCGCTCGACCTCCACCGAGTCGACGCGCGCCGCGGGCGGTCCCTGCCGGCACCAGTCGACGAGCGCATCGACCGCCTCGGGCGGCCCCTCTGCTTCCAGCTCGACGCTGCCGTCGGGCAGGTTGCGCACCCACCCGGACACACCTACTCGCATCGCGCGCTCCCGGGTCGAGCCGCGAAACCACACGCCCTGCACGCGACCGCGCACGCGAACTCGAACGCGAATGGTCTCCATGGACGATGCCTTGACAGTTTGGGCTGCACGATTTTTGCTAGACTGACGTTCTGCTCTGCTGCCCGCCGTTCGCCCCACCCCGCCGCGCCGGAGCCCGATGCGCCTCTCCGAGCTCAAGCAGAAGACTATCAAGGATCTAATCGATCTGGCGACCGAGCATGCCATTGATGGCGCCAGCTCGATGCGCCGCCAGGATCTGGTGTTCGCGATCTTGCGGGAGCAGTCGCGGCGCGGCGGCGACCTCCACGCCGAGGGCGTACTCGAGATCTTGCCGGACGGTTTCGGCTTCTTGCGCGCACCCGACCATAACTATCTGCCGGGAGCGGACGACATCTACGTCTCGCCGTCGCAGATCCGCCGGTTCGACCTGCGCACGGGCGACCGCGTCGCCGGCCTGGTCCGCCCGCCCAAGGAGTCCGAGCGCTACTTCGCGCTGCTTCGAGTCGAGGCGGTAAATGGCGCCGATCCCGACGCGCGCCCCCCCAAGCTGCTGTTCGACAACCTCACACCGACCTACCCCGTCGACCGCTGGCGGCTCGCGCCCGGCGGCACCGCGTGGACGCGCGTGGTCGACTGTCTCGTGCCGATCGGCAAAGGCCAGCGATGCCTGATCGAAGCGCCACCGCGGGCCGGGCGCACCCGGCTGATCACCGACCTGGCCGCCGCGATCGAGCGCAACCACCCGGACGCCGCGCTCACCGTGTTGCTCGTCGACGAGCGGCCCGAAGACGTGACCGAGTTGAAGCGCGCGATCGCGGCAGAGGTCGTCGCGTCCACGTTCGACGAACCCGCCGCGCGACACGTCCAGGTCGCCGACGTCGTGCTGGAGAAAGCCAAGCGGCTGGCGGAGAGCGGCCGCGACGCCGTCATCGTCGTGGACTCCCTGTCCCGCTTGGTGCGAGCGTACGCCGCAACCGATCCGTCGGCGCCCCACCGGCCGATGCGGTTCTTCGGCGCGGCGCGAAACCTCGAGGAGGCCGGGTCGCTCACCATCGTCGCCACCGCGCAGGTGGGGACGGGCGACCCGCGCGACGACGCGATCGCGCGCGAGCTGCGCGCCGCGGCGACGTGCGAGATCGTGTTGTCGAGCGAGCTGGCAGCGCGCGGCATCGAGCCGTCGATCGACCTGTCGCGGTCGGCCACCCGCAAGGCGGAGCGACTGCTGTCGGACGACGAGCAGCGCCGAGCCGCCGCCCTGCGCGACGAGCTGCACGTACTGTCGCCGGACCGCGCCGTCGAGGTCGCGCTCGCCCGCCTCGGCGCGTAACCGCGTCGCGAGCCGGTGGTCGGATCGGGGAGGCCGTTGCGCCTAGGCGCTGGCTGCGGTCGCGATCTGCGGGCGATCTTCGGCGTACGTCCTCGCGCCCTTCGGTACCGTATGGGGATACGTGCCCTCGTGCGCTGCGGGCGTGCGCCGAACCTCGCCGCGCATCGCCCAACCTCCCTGGCGCGCCCGGACGCAACAGCCTCCGGGAGCGCCGTCACCGGCACGGCATGATGGCCTCGGCGCGCTCGGTTTCGTCGCACGAAAACAGCCCGGCCTCGCACCGGTGCCAGGTGCCGACCTGGCCGCACGAAGGCACGGCGTCGAGCCAGCCGGTTCCACCGCACGGACCGAACACCGGCTGTTCGCACGGCCCCCCGAGCGTCGTGTCGACGACCGGCTCCTCGACGCCGTCGCAGTTGTAGTCGAAGTCGCCCGACCGCTTCGGCGACGTGAACGCGCCGGTCTGCCCCGGATGGACGCGGGCGTCCTCGTCGTCGCAATCGACCGGATCGCACACCTCGCCCGGCCGCGACGGGGCCAAGAATCCGTCGCCGTCGCCGTCGCGGCACGGCGGTTCGGCGTCGGCATCCGGGCCGGACGCATCCGGGTCCGCGCCCGACGCATCGGGCGGTGCGGCGTCGACCGCATCCGAACGCGACGCGTCTGCGGGATCGGCGGCGCCCGACGGGTCGAACGCGCACGCGGCCGCGGCGACGGCGATCGCGCACACGGCCGCGGACCGTAGGGCGGCAGCCCATGCCGACGGAAACCGCATCGCGGCGATCATACCCGCGTCAGGTTTTGTTACGCTGCCGATTCCATGGCCCGCGTGCTTCGCCTGCCCGACCACGGACGGCTGCTCGTGTGTACGGACCTGCAGGGCTGTTTGCGGGACTACTATAAAATCGTCGATTGGTTCATGAAGACCCGCGCGGAGACGGGGGGCGACGCGCACCTGCTGTTTACGGGCGACCTGGTGCACGGCCCCCGCATCCCGCGCGACGACTGGCCCGATTTCCTCGGGGAATACTACTGGGACCAGTCCGGCGAGCTCGTCGAGGAGTTCGTCCGGCTCAAACGGCGCTACCCCGACCACGTCCACGCGCTGCTCGGCAACCACGAGCACGGCCACATCGGGGGACCGCACACCGCCAAGTTCGCGGCGGACGAGGTCGCCCTGCTCGAGTACCACCTCGGCCCGGAGCGATCCGAGCGCCTGCGCGAGGTGTTCAACACCTTCGCCCTGGTCGCGGTGGCGCCGTGCGGCGCCGTGTTCACCCACGGCGCGCCCGCGGCGGAGGTCGCGGACGTGCGCGACATCGAGGCCATCGATGTCAACCACTTCGACTGCGACAGCCCGCTGGACATCCTCGGCGTGCCGGTGCTCGGCCCGATCCTGTGGGCGCGGTCGGCGCCGGCCGACCGCGCACGGGCGTTCGTGCGCGCCCTCGGGGGCACGATTGCCATCTACGGCCACGACGTGATCCCCGACGGATTCGAGCGCGTCGGCGACGAGCAGATCGTGGTCTCGACCAGTTTCGGGGTGTACGACTCGCACAAGGTCTACCTCGAGCTCGACCTCGGCGCGCGCTACGAGACCGTCCACGACCTGCGCGTCGGGCGCGAGATACGGCCGCTGTATCCGGAAAAATCGATATATTTCAAGGACAAAGGAGGCAAGTGACGCCTCCGTAGACGCGCCGGGGGCGATTTGCTATACACCCGCGTTCCCATGAAAGCGTCGCCGATTCATCCCGATTACAAACCATCGACCATCACCTGCGCCTGCGGGGCCGTGTACGAGACGTTCTCCACCCGCGGGGACTTCGCGATCGACATCTGCTCGAAGTGCCACCCGTTTTACACGGGCAAGCAGAAGCTGGTGGACTCCGCCGGCCGCGTCGAGCGGTTCCAGAGGAAGTACGGCCGCACCAAGAAGAAGTAAACTCGGGTGTCGATGGACACCGAATCGGTCGGTACGCCGAAGTTCGACGTAGGCGGGCAGGCCGTCATCGAAGGCGTCATGATGCGCTCGCCGCGGTCCTTCACCGTGGTGTGCCGCCGCCCGGACGGCACCATCGTGATCAAGGAACAGGAGTGGCAGCCGCTGTGGGCGGGCGCCAAGGTGTTGCGCTGGCCGTTCCTACGGGGCGCGGTCGTGCTGCTCGAGTCCCTGTGGAACGGATTGTCGGCGCTCGCGTTCTCTGCCGACCAGCAACTGGCCGAGCAGGACGCGCACCGCAAGCCGCGGTCGCTCGGCGCGGCGTCGGCCGGCGGCCGCGAGCGCACCTCCTGGTCGACCTACGGGATGGTCGCGGTGTCGCTGGTGTTCGGCCTCGCGCTGTTCGTCGGGGTGCCTCACCTGGCCGCGTGGGGACTCGGCGAGCTGTTCGGGTTCGGTGCGTCGTCCGTGGTGTTCCACCTCGTCGACGGCGCCGTCAAGCTCTCGCTCCTCATCGGCTACATGGCCGCCATCTCGCTCATGGACGATGTCCGGCGCGTGTTCATGTACCACGGCGCCGAACACAAGGCGATCTTCACGTACGAAAAGGGACTGCCGCTCACCGTGGACAACGCGCGCGCGCAGAGCCGCTTCCACCCGCGCTGCGGGACGTCCTTCTTGCTCATCGTCATCGGCGTGTCGATCGTGCTGTTCAGCGCGGTGCTCCAGTTCCCGCTGTCGTCTCACGTCGCAGCGGACCACGCGCTCAAGATCCTGATCAAGCTCCCGCTGATGTTCCCGGTCGCCGGCCTGTCGTACGAACTCATCAAGCTGTCCGGCCGAAAGTGCGACACCAGTCGCGTCGCGCGCGCGCTGGCCGCCCCCGGCATGTGGCTGCAAAAGATCACCACGCGCGAGCCCACCGACGATCAGCTCGAGATCGCGCTGCTGTCCATCCGCAAGACGCTGTGGCGCGAAGCCCAGCGCGGCGGCGACGCGCCTCCGATCGGCCGCGTCGAAGTCTATCCGAGCGCCGACGCCATCGACCTGCCGCTCGCGGCCTGAGTCACCATGTTCGACTCGCCTCAGTTCGCGGAGAAGATGGACGCCCTCGCCCGCCGGCTCGGCGACGTCGAAGCCCGACTCGGCGATCCGGCGGTCATTGCCAACCGCGCCGAGTTTGCCAAGCTGTCGAAGGAGCACGCGGAACTGTCCGAGCTGCTCGGCGCGTGGACCGCGTACCGCAAGGCAATCACGGAGATCGACGAGGCCAAAGCGCTCGCGCGCGACGCCGACGACCCGGACATGAAGGCGCTCGCGCGCGACGAGCTGTCGCGGCTGGAAGCGGCGCTGCCGGACCTCGAGCACCGGCTCAAGCTGTTGCTGTTGCCCAAGGATCCGAACGACGACAAGAACACGATGCTCGAGATCCGCGCCGGCACGGGCGGTGACGAAGCGGCGCTGTTCGCCGGCGACCTGTACCGGATGTACATGCGGTACGCCGAGCGGCAGGGGTGGAAGACCGAGTTGATGGAGATGAGCGAAGGCCCGGCTGGCGGGGTGAGCAAGGTGATCGTGCTCATCTCGGGCGACGGTGTCTATTCCAAGCTCAAATACGAGTCGGGCGTGCATCGCGTGCAGCGCGTACCCGCGACCGAGTCGCAGGGGCGCATTCACACGTCCGCAGCGACGGTCGCGGTGCTGCCCGAAGCCGAAGAGATCGACATCAAGATCGACCCGAAGGACCTCGAGATCGACGTGATGCGCGCCGGGGGTCCGGGCGGCCAATCGGTCAACACGACCGACTCCGCCGTGCGCATTCACCACATTCCGACCGGGTTGATCCAGATCTGCCAGGACGAAAAGTCGCAACACAAGAACAAGGCCAAGGCGCTGCGCATCCTGCGCGCGCGCTTGCTCGACCTCGAGCGACAAAAACGCGAGGCCGAGGAGCGTGACGCGCGCCGGTCGATGGTCGGAAGCGGCGATCGGTCCGAAAAGATCCGCACCTACAACTTCCCGCAAGATCGGATGACCGACCATCGAATCGGCCATACGCGGCACAACCTGCCGGCCATACTCGACGGCGATCTCGACGAGACGATCGAGGCGCTGCGCGCGCACTACCAGGCGGAAGCCCTGCGCGCACAGCAGGATGCGTGAGCCGCCGCGCCGCCGGCGCTACCTGGCGGAAGCCCTGCGCGCACAGCAGGATGCGTGAGCCGCCGCGCCGCCGGCACTACCCGGCGGAAGCCCTGCGCGCACAGCAGGATGCGTGAGCCGCCGCGCCGCCGGCGCTACCTGGAAAGCAGCGCCTGGACCTTGGCCTCGACGTCGCGCTCGTCCCCCGACTCGTAGCCGGCGTGGACGTGCCGCACGATGCCCTTCGGCCCGATGATGTACGTCGTCGGCATCGTGTCCGGCGCGTACGTCTCGACCGCGTTGCCGTTGGGGTCGTAGCCGACGCGGACCGCAGACAGCCCGGACGCCTTGATGAACGCGTCGGCATTGTGGCGGTCCTTGTCGATGTTGACCGCGACGAACGCGACGTTGGCGCCGCGCTTTTTGAACTTGCGCGCCAGCTTCTCGTAGGCGGGCAGCTCCTTGCCGCACGGCTTGCACCAACTCGCGCCGAACGTGAGGACCACGACCTTGCCGCGATAGTCGCGCAGGCGGATCTTGCGGTTCTTTCGATCGCGAACGCCGCCGAGTTCGGCCGCGCGATCGCCCTTGGAAACCTTGGCAACGGCCGGCGGTGCCATCCACGTCGTCGCGATCAGCCCCAGCGCGGCAGCGAAGACAGCGGTGCGTACAACATGTGCCATTGGCGTCGACCTCCTGCGGTGTGACGGCGGTGTCCGGTCAGCCATTCACGGACAAGATCTCCTCGATCCAATCCTTCAGGAACGGCAGCGCCGGCGGATCCGAGTACAGGGCCCCGTTGATGAACAACGTCGGAGTGCCCTCCACGTGGGCGGCGAGCCCCTCCTCCTTGTCCTTGCGCACGAGAGCCGCGACGTCCGGGTCGGCCCAATCGCGCTTGAACCGCTCCATGTCGAGGCCGAGCCGCTCGGCGTACTGAAGGATGTCCTGGTCCGTCTGCGCCGTCTGGTTTTCGAGCAAGGTCCGGTGCATGTCCGCGAACCGCCCCTGGCGATGCGCGGCGACCGCCGCGCGCGCCGCCGCCTCCGAGTGCGGATGCGTCGACAGCGGAAAGTGCTTGAAATACACGACCACGTCGTTGGGATACGCCTCGACGACCTCGTCGAGCACCGGCCGAACGGCCGCACAGTGAGGTCAACCGTAGTCCAGAAACTCGACGATCGCGATCGGCGCGCCCGGCTGCCCGAGATGCGGGGCCGACGACGTGTCGAACGTGTATCGCTTGTCGGTGCGGTAGCGCGCGTCGTAGTAGTCGCGCACGGTCAGGTCGTCGTCGGTTTCGTGAACGAGCATCGCGACGTACCGGGCGGCGAAGCGCGCGCGCTTGCACGATGGGTCGTCGGTGAGGCTCTTGCGCAGGCTGTGGGCCTTGCCGCACGGGGATTGCAGCCGGTCGAGGAGTTTGGCGAACCGCGCTTTCTCGGCCGCCGACAACTTCGACGTGTCGACGCCCGGCACGTCGGCAGCCGCCGGCGCCGCCGCGGCAGCCGCCGGCGGCTCGGCCACGTCGAGCGCGCGGACGACGCCTTCGTAGTCGTCCCGCGCGGTGCCGTTCTTCTTCTGGCACGCGGCGCCAGCGACGAGCGGCACAGCGGCCGCGAGAGCAACAATCCTTAGCACTTCGAGGTTTTAGCCCCCGCGAGACGCGAATGCAAGCCATTGACACCATGCGTCAAGGTTGGTATGAGGTGCCTGAATGACGGCTCATTCACCCTCGGACCGCCGCGCGGGGGACCGGCCGCAGGGCGGCGACAAGCGAGAGCGCATCTTGGACGCCGCCGAGCGCGTGTTTGCCCGCCACGGGTTTTTCAACGCGCGCGTGGCCGAGATCGCGCGCGACGCGGGGGTCGCCGACGGCACGATCTACCTGTACTTCAAGAGCAAGGACGACCTGCTGATCTCGCTGTTCGAGTCCCGCATGGAGCGGATCAACCGGCAGCTCGCCGAGCGCGTCGCGGCCGAGACGACCGCGGCCGACCGCTTGCGGACGTTCCTGCACGCCTACGCGGAGTTGGCGCGCGACCAGCCGCACGTCGCCGAGGTGCTCACGATCGAGCTGCGCCAGAGCAGCAAGTTCATGAAGGAGTACGCCAACCCGCGGTTCGCCGAATTCCTGCGAACACTGTCGAGCATCATCGAGCGCGGCCAGGCCGACGGAGAGCTGCGCGCGGACGTGCCGGCCCCGGTGGCCGCTCGCGCGCTGTTTGGCGCGATCGACGAACTCGTGCTCGCGTGGGTGTTGGGCGGCCACGAGAAGTTCGATATCGTGCGCGCGGCCGAACAGCTCGGCCAGATGATGCTCCACGGCCTCGCCGTCGCCCCGGATGAGTGTTCGCCATGACGCCGCCACGGCCCACAGACTCTGCAATCGACTCGCCGCGCGCCGCACCTCGCCGCCGCGCGGACAACGACTGCACAACGGTCCCGCTGGGACCCCGCTGACAAGGAGGACCCCGTGAAAATCCTCGTTCCGATCAAGCGCGTTCCCGATCCCGAGATGAAGATCAAGCTCGTGGACGGGAAGCCCGACCTCAGCAACGCCAACTGGGTCGTCAACACGTTCGACGAGTACGCCGTCGAGGCCGCGCTGCGCCTGACGGAGAACGCGGACACGGGCGACCGCATCGGCGAAGTCGTCGTCGTGACCCTCGGCCCCGAGGACGCGGCGCAACAGCTGCGCAGCGCGCTCGCGATGGGCGCCGACCGCGCGATTCACGTGACAACCGACGACGCCGCGATCGACGCCGGCGTGGTGTCGCGCGCGCTCGCCAAGATCGTCGCCGACGAGAAGCCCGATCTCGTCCTCATGGGCAAGCAAGCGGTCGACGGAGACGCCGGCCAGGTGGGCCCGATGCTCGCGGCGCGCCTGACCTGGCCGCAGGCGACCTTTGCCGCGTTTCTCGACCTGGCGGAAGACAAGTCGTCGATCACCGTCGGGCGCGAAGTCGACGCCGGTGTCGAATACAAGAAGCTCAAACTGCCCGGCGTGGTCACGGTCGACCTGCGCATCGTGCAGCCCAAGAGCGTCACGAACCACGTGACGCCGGACAGCCATGAGTACCAGGACGGTCCGCGCTACGCGTCGCTCAAGGGCATCATGAAGGCGAAGAAGAAACCGATGGACACGAAAGCGCTCGCCGATCTCGGCATCGACACGACGGTCACGGTGGTCGACGGCGCGTATGAACTGCCCCCGCCGCGGGCGGCCGGCGAGATCGTCCCGGACGTCCAGACGCTGGTCAAGAAGCTGCACGAAGAAGCCAAGGTCATCTGAGGAGGCACGACAATGGGCAACGTTCTGACGTTTTGTGAGACGACCGGATCCAGCCTCCGCTCGAGCGCGCTCGCGGCGCTGGGCGTCGCGCGCCAGGTCGCCGGGCATCACGGCGGCGAGGTGATCGCGATCCTCATCGGCAAGGGCGTGGCGGACGCCGGTGCCGACGCCGCCCGCTATGCGAACAAGGTCGTCGTCGTCGACGATGCGGCGCTCGAACACGCGCTCGCCGAAACCTACGCGCCGATCCTCGCCAAAGCGGCCCAGGACAACGGCTGCGATGTGATCGTGGCGACGGCGACGTCGACCGGTAAGGACGTCGTGCCGCGCGTCGCCGGCCTGCTCGACTGCGGGATGGCTTCGGAGATCTCCGCGGTGTTGTCGGGGAACACGTACCGGCGCCCCGTTCTCGCTGGCAACGCGTACGTCACGGTCGAGTTGCGGTCCCCTCTGCAGTGCCTCACGGTGCGCCAGTCCGAGGTCGAGCCGGCCACGCCGCTGGATTCCCCCGGCACGGTCGCGACGGCCGATCCCGGTCCGATCGACCCGCTCGGCGCCGAGTTCGTGCGCCTCGAGACGTCCAAGAGCGAGCGACCGGACCTCAACGACGCCGACATCGTCGTCGCCGGCGGCCGCGGGATGAAAAACGGCGAGAACTTCAAGGTGCTCGAGCAACTGTGTGACCTCCTCGGTGCGGCACTGGGAGCCTCCCGTGCGGCGACGGACGCCGGCTTCGTCCCCGCCGACCTCCAGGTCGGCCAGACCGGCAAGGTCGTGGCGCCGAAGCTGTACATCGCGGTCGGCATTTCCGGCGCGATCCAGCACCTGGCCGGCATGAAGAACTCGAAGGTCATCGTCGCGATCAACAAGGATCCCGAGGCCCCGATCTTCCAGGTGGCCGACTACGGGCTCGTGTCGACCTGGGAAAAGGCGATCCCCGAGCTGATCGGGGAGATCAAGAAGCTCAAGGCCGCGGCGTAACCGGCGAACCAACACCGGCGGCGGCCGGCGCGGAGGCGGGGCGCGACGCGCGCGTCCCGCCTCCGCGTTTTCGGCCGCGAGCCGGCGCGCGGTTCACGGCTATACTGACGGCTCGTGCCGGACTCCTCCGCAGCCAAGCCCCTGCCCGTGCCCGAGGGAGCGCCCGAGGCGCTCCGCGCGATCGTCGCCAACGTCAGCCGAGCGATCCGCGGCAAGCCCGAGGCGATCCGGCTCGCGCTCACCGCCCTGCTCGCGCGCGGCCACCTGCTCATCGAGGACATTCCTGGCGTCGGCAAGACCACCCTTGCCCGCGCGCTCGCGCGGTCGCTCGGCGGCACATTCCGGCGCATCCAGTTCACGTCCGACCTGCTGCCGTCCGACATCGTCGGCGTGTCCATCTACGACCCGGACGAGCACACCTTCGAGTTCCGCAAGGGGCCGATCTTCGCGAACGTCGTACTCGCGGACGAGATCAACCGGACGACACCGCGAACGCAATCCGCGCTGCTCGAGGCGATGAGCGACGGCCACGTGTCCGTCGACGACCGCACCCACCCGCTGGAACAACCGTTTCTCGTGCTCGCGACGCAAAACCCGGCCGAGCAGTTCGGCACCTATCCGCTGCCGGAATCGCAAATGGACCGGTTCCTGTTGCGCATCCGCATCGGCTACCCCGACGCCGCCACGGAGCGCGAGATTCTCAAGACCCGTCGCGCCGTCGATCCGGTCGAGGAGCTCGAGCCCGTGATCGATCACGCCACGATCCTCGCACTGCAGGCCAGCGTCGAACACGTGTCGGTCGACGACAAGCTGATCGACTACGCGCTGCGCGTCGTGCACGAGACCCGATCGTCGCCGGCTCTCGCGATCGGCGTGTCCACGCGCGGCGCGATCGCGTGGCACCGGGCGGCGCAAGCCTTTGCCCTGGTCGAAGGCCGCCACTACTGCATACCCGACGACTTCAAGCAGCTCGCGCTGCCCGCCCTCGCCCACCGCGTCGTGCTCGCGGCGGCGCAAGAGTCGATCGGACGCGCGCGAGACGAAGCCGAAGCGGCGATCGCCGAGATCCTCGCGCGCATTCCGGTGCCGCTGTGACGGGAGGGTGTTCGCCGCGCACGCCGCGCGCGCACCGCCGGTGCGCGGCCGGCTATCTGCTACGCTCATCGCCGTGACCAAGCGCCCGTGGTGGAGCCGACTGTGGCGGCGGCTGCGACCGCCACGCCGGCTCGAGATCACCCGTGAGGGCCGCTACTTCGTGTTCATCACCGTCGCGGTCGGCCTCGCCGCGATCAACACCGGCAACAACCTGCTCTACCTGGTGCTCGGCTGGCTGCTGTCGACCATCGTCGCGTCCGGCGCCATGTCGGACATGTCTCTGCGCGGCATTCGCGTGCACCGCCGGCCGCCGCCGCGCGTGTTCGCGAACCGGCCGTTTCTGATGGAGATTGCGGTCGACAACCTCAAGCGCGGGCTGTCGTCGTACTCGCTCGAGGTCGAAGACGTCGCCGATGGCACTCGAGTCGACAAAACCTGCTACTTCCTGAAAGTGCCGCCGGGGCGCGCACAGCGCACGTCGTATCGGCACACGATCGGGCGGCGCGGGCTCGTCCGATTCGACGGGGTTCGCGTCGCCAGTCGCTACCCGTTCAACTTGTTTCGCAAGTCGCGTTACATCGAAGATCCCGTCGAGTTACTGGTCTACCCGGAAGTTCGTCCGCTGCCGCCGCCGGCGCCGCGCGCCCACGCGCTCGGCGAAACGGCGTCGCGTCAGATCGGCCGGCGCGGGGACTTCTTCGGCCTGCGCGACTACCGCCACGGCGACGACCGCCACGACATTCACTGGAAGTCCACCGCGCGCGCCGGCCGACTGATGGTCCGCGAGTACGAACAGGAGGCCGAACGCCGCGCCACCGTAGTCGTGGACAACGCGCTGCCCGACGACGCGGGGGCCGCCGAGCGCGACGCGCTCGAGCGTGCGATCAGCCTCGCGGCGTCACTCGCCAACGCGTACATCGCGTCCGGCTACCAGGTGAGGCTGGTGACCCGCGGCGCGGCCCTGCCGTTTTCGGGCGGCCCGATGCACCTCGAGCGCATCCTGCGAGAACTCGCGCTGCTGCCCGCCGCCACCGCCGACGTCCCCTTCGCCGCATCCCTGCCGCCGCGCACCGACAACGTGCTCGTCGTACCCGCGGGCGTACCGCGCGCCGGTGCGCCGGCCGGCGTCACCCATGTGCTGGAGGCCGGCGCGTGAGGTTCGCGGCCGCCCACAAAGTGACGACCTATCTCTCGGTCGGTGCGGCGTTCGCCGCGCTGGCGTTGTCCGGTGAGCTGTTTGCGCCCGTCGTCACCGCGGCCGCCGCGGCGATCGTCGCAAGTTGGTGGTGGGAGCCGCCGCGAGTCGATTTCGACCAATGGTCCCGCGCCTGGACGATCACGTCGGTCGGGGCGTTCGCCGTGAGCACCGCGGTGTGGTTCACGGGCTGGGACATTCTGATCGTCGGCGCACATTTCTTGCTGTACTTGCTCGTCGCCAAGCTATTCAACCGGCGGGCCGCGAAGGACTACCAGCAGATCTACGTACTGTCGTTTCTCATGCTGGTGGCCGGTACGGTGCTGAACCCCGGCGTGAGCTTCGGCGCGCTGTTTCTGGCGTTCGTCGTCACATCGACCTGGGCGCTCACGCTGTTTCACCTGCGGCGGGAAATCGAGGACAACTTCCTCGTCAAGCACGCCGGCGACGCATCGGCGCGCGTGCCCGTCGCGCGGATTCTCGAGTCGCGGCGCATCGTGGGACCGCGGTTCTTCGCCGGCACGGCGGTGATCTCGTTGCTGGTGTTCGTCGGCGCGACAGTGTTGTTCCTCGCGATCCCCCGCATCGGACTCGGACTCTTCTTTCCCGCGAAGCGCAGCGGCGTGCAGCTCGCCGGGTTCGAAGACGACGTCCAACTCGGCCGCCATGGCACGATCAAAGACGACCCGACCGTCGTGATGCGCGCCTACGTCGACGCGCCATTCCGCGGCCGTGGCGCGCCGGAGTTGCACTGGCGCGGCGTCGCCTTCGACCGCTACGAGCGCGGGCGCTGGCGGCGGTCCGCGCGCGCGCCGCGCGCGCGAGTGACGCCCGAACTGGCCCCGAACTCGGGACGCTTCCGCCTACACCTCCGCTACGACCGCGCGCGCGAACTGACTGTCGAGGAGCTGCGCGCCCACGTCGGGGCGCTCCGCCAGGAGATCTACCTGGAGCCGATGGGCAGCGACGTCGTGTTCGGCGCGTCGATGCCGCTGGCGTTCGAGTTCGACGCCGGTTCACGCCGTCCGCGCGGCGGCCGCAACGACGAGATCCGCTATCCGCACGGCGCGGGCGTCAAGTACATCGTGTACTCGGACCCGGAGCCGCCGCCTGCGTCCCTGCTGCGCCAGGCGCCGACCGCGCTGCCGCCCGCCGGCTCCGACCACCCGCTCGCAGCCTATCGGGTGTATCTGCAGCTACCGGCGGACCTGTCGCCACGCGTGATCGACCTGGCGCGGACGATCACCCGCGATGCTCCAACCTGGTACGACAAGGCGCGCGCGATCGAGGCCTATCTGCGCAGCGAGTACAGCTACACGCTCGACATGCGCGCGCCGCCGGCGGGGATGGATCCGGTCGAGTTCTTCTTGTTCGAGCGCAAGAAGGGCCACTGCGAGTATTTCTCGTCGGCGATGGCGATCCTGCTGCGCGCCGTCGGCATCCCGGCGCGCAACGTCAACGGGTTTCTCGGCGGCGAGTGGAACGAGTACGGCAACTACATCGCGGTACGCGGCGGCGACGCCCATTCCTGGGTCGAGGTCTACTTTCCGACGATCGGCTGGGTCACGTTCGACCCGACGCCGGCCGACGACGCCAGTCGGCTCGGTCCCGGTGGGACCGGCTTCCTCGACAAGATCAACCGCATGATGGACACCGTGCGGCTGCGCTGGTTCCAATGGGTGATCGAATACGACCTCGCGCGACAGCTGTCGGTGTTTCGATCGCTCGGCCGCGCGTTCCGCGGCGGCGGCGCCGGCGGCCGCGTGTCGGCCGCGCGCGACTGGGCCCGCAGGCACCGCGGCGCCATCGGCGCCAGTGCCGCCATCGCCACCGCGATCGCCGGGCTATTGTTGTGGCTGCGCCGGCGCAACGCCGCGGCGCTCGGGGGCGGGCCGCGGCCGGGCCGGCCGGCCGCGCTCGCACGCGTGTGGCTGGCTGCGGCGCGCCGCTACGAGCGGAGGGGCATCCCCCGGCAGCCGGCCGCGACGCCGCGCGAATTCGCCCGCGCGGTCGCGGCGGCCGGCGCCCCGGGGGCGGACCCGTTCACCGCCCTCACCGAGCTGTACTACGCGGCGAGCTACGGAGGCGCCGATGCGAGCGCCGCGCTCGAGCGCGCACGGTCGCTCCGCGACGCGATCAAGCGCGCGACCGCCGGCCGCGCCGCTGCCGGGCGGCCGTGAAGCGGCCGGCCCACACGGGTTGAGGGTGCGCGCCGGAGCCGAGGCCGAGACG